>WQUF01000244.1 GCA_009785875.1 Oscillospiraceae bacterium
AAATTCTCACTGTGAGAAAACTATAAACCCATATGGCTCTTTTTAGAAAAATGCTGTGGTTTATCACAGCGATTTTTTTTATCTTTTTTTGTCTTATCGCTTTTGAGGATTTTTGGTCCAATTATCACCGTTATTTTTCTGTCTTTATTAATTTAAAAAAATTATATTAAATGAGTCTATTTATTACAAACTAAGTTAATAATATTAAAAAGAATTGTCAATTTAACAAAATATTAATTTTATGAATGTAAAAAATAATAAAGTTGGGAGTGTATAATTATGGTACAAAACCTAGGAAAACCTTATGGAAAAGATGATTTAAAAGCTGAAATCATTGCAGTTGATAGTGGAAAATATTCTCTAAAGAGTTTTAGAGTTGTAAATGTAAATGATGAAACATTAACTGAGGCATTTTCCATAAGAAATAAGTTAAGAAAAATAAATAAAGACACTGTAATAATTGGAAATAACACTTTAAGAGTAAATTATGAAGGGGAAACATATGCATTTGGTGAAAATGGAGATGAGCCAGACAGAGATACAATAAAAGTATCATTTTTGCATAAATTATCAGTATATATCGCAATTCATCATTTTATAAAAGATTCCAAGGAAGATGCTATTGAAGTTGAGCTTGCGGTTGTATGTCCAATAATTCAATATGTAAACAATACTTTAAGAAAGAATTTCTATGATTTAATTTATAATGATGGAAAAGAAATAACATTGACAGTAGATAATATTGAAAAGACATTCAGGATTAAAGAGTTAAAGATAATCCCTGAAGGATATGGTCTATTATTCAATGATGAGGAAGGGGAATACGACGACACGATTGGCTTCATAGATATAGGAGGTCAAAACATAAATTTTGTCTATTACAACGGAAAAACTGTAATTGATGATAAATGCAATACAACTGATAAAGGTATATATAGTTTACTCGATGAAATAAACACGAGCATAAAAATTAGTTCAGATACTGGTTTTATAGTAAAAGATATAGAAAATGAAAATTTAGAGAAAGCGATATTAACTGGAGGATATGGGAAAAAAGAAAATATAAAAAAGCTTACAAGTCCGGTAATAGATGAATGTTGTGTTAACTATATTAAAAATATTATAAACTTTATAAAAATACTCAATTGGGAACTAGCAGCAACTACATTAGTATTTTGTGGTGGGGGAGCAATACTTTTAAAGAAGTATATACAAAGTACCATACCAGGGATATCTGATTACATAGATTTTAAAATAGTGGAAGATATATATGCCAATGCAAGTGGAGCAGTATCCTATCTTTATAGCACAATTAACAATAAACAATAGGGATTGAATCAGAATGGACATTACATCTAGAAAAGAGAAGAGTTTTGAGATATCAAATATAAAAAAGACTATAGTCATTCAAATAGATGACAATGAAAATAAATCTGAAACAACAATAATAGATCCTAAAGTGAATTTAATTTTAACCACAATAATGGACTATTATAAGAAAAAGGAAGTACATACTAGTGGGATGAGCATTAAACAAAACAAACTATATAACACAATTAATAAAGAAATGAATAAAGTACTGACAATGAAGAAAAATGCTGCAGTAAGCGAAGAACAAGGGGAAGAGTTAATTAAAAAGAATGAAATAGATGTTGATAATTTAGAATTAGAAAAAACTATAGATCGTAAGCATAGATTTTTAAATCAAGATATGAATAAGAATTATAATTAGGTTATATAATAAATAATAGGGATTGATTCAAAATGGATATTGTATCGATAAATGAGAAGAAATTTGAGATATCTAAGATAAAAAAAACCATAGTCATTCAAATTGATGATAACGGAAATGGTTCAGAAACGACAATAATAGATCCTGACGTAAATTTAATTTTAGCAGCAATAATGGATTATTGTAAGAAAAATGAGGTAGAAAATACAGGCGTAAATGTTTCGAGAGTAGTTTTAAAACAGAACAAGCTAATTGACCCGACTAATGAAGAAACAAGCGAAGAGATAGATGTGAAAAAAAATGCAGTGATAAGCGAAAAAGAGACAATGGAAAGCTTAAGACAGGAAGAAGAGACTTTTGAGAAAAACAAGATAAATGACAATAATCTAGAAATAGAAAAGAGCGTTAAACGTAAGCACAGATTTTTAAGTCAGGATACAAATATTAGCAAAAATTATAGTCATAATATATCAAATATTCGGCAGCAATATCATGTTGAAGGAAAAACATATAAAAATGAAGTAGAACCAAAAGATGTACATCAAATATCAGAAGCTTTACAAGAAAATATCCCAAGTAATTCTCATGATGAATTAAATACTGAATCTATTATTGAAATAACAAAACCTCATGAAGATGAATCAAAAAATACAAATAAAATATTGAGCAATACAGATCCAAATTCACCATTTCGAAGAATTAAAAAATCGAATTTTATTCAAAGGTTTTATGATTTAAATAAATAAGCATTATTTTTTTACAGAAAAGCATTGTTCTGTAAAAAATAATGCTTTTATCATTTGTTTAGTTTATATTGATTATATACAAATTTTTATCCAGAGGTGATATATTTGGAAGAAAAAGAAGTTTTAGATATTATAAGTAAATTAAAAGAAATGTATCCAGATGCACATTGTGAACTTATTCATGAAAATCCATTTCAATTATTGATATCAACGGTATTATCAGCTCAAACTACTGATAAAAAAGTTAATGAGGTAACTAAAAATTTATTTAGAGATTATCCTGATGTTAAAAGCTTCTTAAAAATAGATCAAAATGAACTTGAGAATAGGATTAAAAAGATTGGACTTTATAAGAACAAATCAAAAAATATCGTTCAACTTGTAAAAAAATTAGATTCAGAATTTAATGGAGAAGTACCAAGAACTATGGAAGAATTAACTTCTCTTCCAGGTGTCGGACAAAAAACTGCTAATGTAGTTATGGCAAATGCATTTAATATTCCTGCATTTGCAGTAGATACCCATGTATTTAGAGTTTCGAATAGAATTGGTCTAGCCTGTGCAAAATCAGTTCAAGAAACAGAAGAGCAGCTTAAAAAGGCTGTTCATAAGGAAGAATGGATCTTAAGTCATCACCTTTTGATTTTTCATGGAAGAAGATGTTGCGTCGCTCGAAATCCTAAGTGCAATGAGTGCAAAATTAATTCTCTTTGCAACTACTTTAAATTTACTAAATAATTCAAATTTTTAAATTTATATATTTACTATGAATATATTAATGATTATAATAAAGGTTATGAGAAAAAATTTAGGAGGTTATTTATGTCCTCACAAAATGCACAGGAATATATTCAATCAATTGTTGAAAAAATAAAGATTAAGGATTATGATGAACCGGAATTTTTACAAGCTGTTGAAGAGGTCTTGAGTTCATTAGAACCTGTTTTAAAAAGACACCCGGAATTTATTGATGTAAATTTACTTGAAAGATTTTGTGAACCTGAAAGGCAAATGTTATTTAAGGTTTCATGGATTGATGATGCAGGAAAATATAGAGTAAATAGGGGCTATAGAATTCAATTTAATGGTAATATAGGTCCATATAAAGGCGGTCTGAGATTTCATCCAAATGTAAATCAAAGCATTATGAAATTTTTAGGATTTGAACAGACACTGAAAAATTCGTTAACTGGACTTTCAATTGGAGGAGGAAAAGGTGGAGCGGATTTTAACCCTAAGGGGAAATCAGATAGAGAAATTAACAGGTTCTGTGAGAGTTTTATGCTTGAATTATACAAACATATTGGTAAAGATGTTGATGTCCCTGCAGGTGATATGGGAGTTGGAGAAAGGGAAATTGGTTATCTCTTTGGAATGTATAGAAGAATAAAAGGTTCTTTTGATAATGGTGCTTTAACTGGAAAGGGACTCTCTTATGGTGGAAGTCTATTAAGACCAGAAGCAACAGGTTATGGAGTTGCATATTTTGCAGATGATATTTTAAACTATTGCAAAGATTCTTTAGAAGGTAAGACTGTAGCAGTATCAGGGTTTGGCCAGGTTGCTTGGGGTGTATGCAAAAAAATGGAGCAATTAGGAGCGAAAGTAGTAACCCTTTCAGGACCAGAAGGATATATATATGATAAAGATGGTGTCATAGGAGAAAAAGTAGATTACTTAGTTGAACTTTCAAAAGAACACAGAGTTGGAAGAATCCTTAGCTATGCAGATAAATACAAGGTACCTTTCTATCCTTCTAGAAAACCTTGGGAGGTTAAGGTTGATATAGCCATTCCATCAGCAATTGAAAATGACATATTAATAGAAGATGCTAAAAATATAGTTAACAATGGAGTTAAGTATGTTGTTGAAGCTGCTAATATGCCTTGCTCTTATGAAGCTTTAGCATATCTTACCTCAAATGGCGTATTAGTAGGGCCTGCAAAAGCTGCTAATGCAGGAGGTGTTGCAGTATCTGCTTTAGAGATGTCACAAAACAGCATTAGACTTTCATGGACTGCTGAAGAAGTAGATTCTAAATTAAAACAAATAATGAAAGATATTTTCTTAAACTCATTAAATGCAGCGCAAAGCTATGGACTTGGAGTAAACTTGATTGCTGGTGCAAATATTGCTGGATTTGAAAAGATTTCAAATGCTATGATGGCACAAGGATATTATTAAAAGGAGCTGGCGCAAAATGGCTATTTATACGCTGAGGCGTATAAATAGCCATTTTGAACTTTATAAAATATAACTTTAGATCAGCTAAATATCTATGTGGTTAGA
>WQUF01000245.1 GCA_009785875.1 Oscillospiraceae bacterium
ATAATTACCTTGAGCTTAAGAAATTATCTCCACTTGCAATGGATCTTGTCGTTAAAAAGTACATGAATTTAAGCGTTGCAAAAGTATTGTCGAATAAAGACGTTGTTGCTCAAGATAAAATAATACTTGGTTTAAAAAATAATATCAACGATATAGAAAAAGTCTACGAGATGATGAAGGGACCTTATGAAGCAATCTATAATAAGGAAACAAAATCGATGATACCAGATACTTGGGAAATGAAGACCAATAGAGTTAATCAGATGATACCACAGTATACTTATGTTACATTGAAAGTAGCATTTAATGATGTTGAGGAAGTATTTACAGGGATAAATGACCTTAGAAGAGCCTATGCACTTAAGTATTTAACAACGAGAAACAATGGACTTAATAAATATTTTAAAGTTAGTTACAATGAGCACGATGTACAGCAATATATCAAGAGCGGACATTTGAGTCAAAAGACTTATGATAAGCTTTCCACTGGAGTATTTAACGAGATAATAAAAAGAGCCTAATTTTAGGACGGATTTAGAGGGGGAACAGATATCGAATAAAAAATAAATTGAATAGAAGCATTGGTATGAGCCACTTTTTAAAAAATGGAGAAATAGGGCTTATTTGTGTTTTTTGTATATTAGGAAAAATTAAGGTAAATTTGAGTGGAAAATCGAAAGAGGTAATAATAATCTTTTTAAATATCATTATTACCTATATAAAGCAAATATATGTAACTTGTTTTGAAGTAAGAAGCAAGTGAAAAAGTTTCCTTATAATAATAGTAATATAATTAGCATAAATTTATGTTGTTGACAAACAAGATTTAAAATGTTACTCTCTATATAACGATAATTTAATAGGAATTTATGCTAGTGTGCAATTTTTGTGAGAATAGGGAATTGGGTGAAAATCCCAAGCAGTCCTGCTGTCGTAATGATGAGTTCACATCTTTTATACCACTGAAATTTTTTTGGGAAGGTTAGATGTGGACAATGAATCTAAGCCGAAAGACCTGCTAGTATATACCATTGTAAACTTCACAGGATATGGGGTGGTGGATGTGTTAATAGTCTTTAAAACAAGATTATATATGCCTTTATTCAAGTGATAAGGCTTTTTTTATTTTAATTAGAGGTGTAAAAATGGAAAGAGGATATATTGAAGTTTATACTGGAAATGGAAAAGGAAAAACCACTGCAATGATTGGTCTTACTGTCAGAGCTGTAGGAGCTAATTTAAAAGTTTTTATTGGACAATTTATGAAAGATGCTATCTATAGTGAAATAAAAGCATTAAGAGAGAGATTTCCCGAAGTTACTATAGAGCAATTTGGTTCAGGGAAAGGTTTTGTCCATGCAAACCGCATAAGCGATAAAGATATTGAATCAGCCAGCTACGGTTATAAAAGATCTTTAGAAGCATTGACTTCATCTTTATACGATGTGGTCATATTAGACGAGATAAATGTTGCTGCTTTTATGAATATCATAAGCAAAAAGGAAGTTTTAGATCTCATGGATAAAAAACCTCCTAATGTAGAGCTTGTTTTAACAGGAAGATATGCATCACCAGAAGTTATTGAAAAAGCTGATCTGGTTACAGAGATGAAGGATATAAAACATTATTTCGAAAAAGGAGTTCAAGGAAGATACGGGATTGAAAAATGATTTAGGAGGAATTTATGAAAAAAGTTTTTTGTTTAATATTATTAGCCACTGCTCTAATTGCTCTTGTCTCTTGCGGTGGAGTCAGTACACAAAATAATACTACTAATATAACTATGCAGGACCGAGCAGGAAATACAATCGCAGTTCCTGAAAAAATAGAAAAGATAATCGTTATGTCGCCTTCTATAGCTGAGACCCTAATAGATTTAGGTCTTTCAGATAAGATCATAGGTATCGATAAGTATTCAGCTTATTTAACTAATTTAAAGAGCGATTTGCCACAATTTGATTTAATGACTCCAGATACAGAAAAATTAATAACTTTAAAACCGGATATCGTATTTATGACAGCTATGAGTGCAGTAAACGGGGTGAACCCTTTTCAACCACTAATTGATGTAGGAATATGCGTCGCTTCCATTCCAGCTTCAAACAGCATCGATGGGATTAAACAAGATATAGATTTTTTAGGTAAAGTCACAAGTACTGAGGATAAAGCTAATGCCATAATTTCAAATATGGAAAGTGAAATAGCTAAAGTCAAAAATATCGGTGATACGATCACAGATAAGAAAAAAGTTTATTTTGAAATAGCAGCAGCACCAGAACTATATAGTTTTGGCAAAGATGTCTTTTTAGATGAGATGCTAAATATAATTGGACTTGCAAATGTACTTTCAGATCAAAACTCCTGGATACCTGTGTCTGAAGAGACGGTTTTAAATGCAAACCCTGATATCATATTTACAAATGTAAATTATCTACCAAATGACCCAGTAGAAGAAATTAAATCGAGAAGTGGGTGGCAAAATATAAGTGCTGTTAAAAATAATCAAGTTTTTTACATAGACAACAACCAAACCTCTCATTCAAATGAATATATAGTAACTGCACTTAAGGAAATGGCAAAGGATGCTTATCCAGAAAAATACAGTGATTTAAAATGAATAAAAAAATTAAATTTATCATAATATTAATAATATCGATTGTTATCATAATAATATCTATTGGAATAGGTTCGGTGCCTATTCCTCCTTTAACAAGCATTAAGATACTTTTAAATAAAATATTCAATTTTCCATATCAAAATACAGATGCAAATCAAGTATCTATTTTATGGAACCTACGGCTTCCAAGGACGCTATTAGCTTTTATATCCGGTGGAGGTCTTGCTGTTTCCGGAGTAATCATGCAATCCATAATGAGAAATCCACTAGCTTCATCCTACACTTTAGGTGTTTCTTCCGGTGCTGCAGTTGGTGCCAGCATTGCAATTTTATTTGGAATTTCAATATTTAAAGCTTTTACCCTTCCTGTATTTGGTCTTGCTTTTGGGCTTTTAACTGTTTTTTCCGCTATCGCTTTAGCATCGAGGCTCGATAAGAACATGGAGAGCACGACTATAATACTTACCGGAATGGCACTTTCTTTATTTGCAAATGCAGTACTTACAATCATAATGGTCTTTGCAAAACAAGAATTGCAAAGGCTGGTATTTTGGCAGCTAGGAAATTTTGCATCAAAAGGTTGGTCTGGTCCGGGTATTCTCTTCCCAATAGTGATTGTGCTTACTTTAATTGCATTTAGATATGGATCAGAGATGGACATAATGACATTTGGTGAAGATCAAGCTAAAGTTTCAGGTGTGGAAATGGAAAAATTAAAGATCATCTTGCTTTCAATTGGCTCAATAATGACTGGGGTTATAGTCTCAATCGTTGGAATAATTGGATTTCTCGATCTATTCACTCCCCATGTTGCAAGGAGGATCTTCGGTTCAAAGCAGACATTTGTCGTTCCAGCATCCTTTTTTTTAGGTGGATGTTTTATGGTGTTATGTGATCTTATTGCAAGAGTCGCAGTTTCATCTATCGATCTTCCTGTAGGGGCAGTTACAGCACTAATTGGAGCACCTTTTTTTATATATCTTTATTTTTCAAAGAGAAAGGTGAGATAATATGCTTAAAATTAAAAATATATACGCAGGATATAACGGTATAGATGTTTTACACGGGATCTCATTTGAAGCTTTAAACGGGCAAGATATAGGCATAATCGGTCCAAATGGGTGCGGAAAATCTACTCTTTTAAAGGTCATAGCGAATCTCATGCCCTTTCGTGGGGATGTATTCATCGATGGTGTTTCTGTAAAGAATATGAAAAGAAAGGATTTGGCAATGAAGATAGGTCTCTTAAGCCAAATAACCCAAGTTTATTTTAGTTATAGCATTTACGAAACAGTCATGATGGGAAGATTCGCTTATGGTAACAATAAATTATTTAGCAGAGTTTCAAGAGAAGACGAAAAGGCTGTAGAGGATTCCCTAAATGCAGTTCACTTGTTTAATTTAAAAGATAAAGAGATAAATGAGTTATCGGGTGGGCAGCTTCAGAGGGTATTTTTAGCAAAAGTTTTAGCTCAAGACCCAGAGGTAATACTTTTAGATGAGCCTACAAATCATTTAGACCTTTCTTATCAAGTAGAATTGATAAGATATTTGAAAAATTGGGCAAAGACCAGTTCAAAAAGTGTAATAGCCGTGCTCCACGATATAAATCACGCATTGTTTTTTTCAGATGAAATTTTGGTACTCAGTGATGGAATTGTAAAGGCATATGGAAATGTTCGTGATGTGATCTCAACTTCGCTTTTAAAAGAAGTCTATGAAATGGATGTGGTATCTTATATGAAAGATAGCCTTAAAAAGTGGGAAGACATATTATAAAAACTATCTCAGGATTTCTTGAGATAGTTTTTTAAATATCAATTAAATTCTTCTTATATGCCAGATAAATTTCAT
Source organism: Oscillospiraceae bacterium (assembly GCA_009785875.1). Classification (GTDB taxonomy): domain Bacteria; phylum Bacillota; class Clostridia; order Clostridiales; family Clostridiaceae; genus WQUF01. The sequence continues at coordinate 4,472 of WQUF01000245.1, forward strand.
TAAGCTCATTCATCTTTAAATCGATCTCTTTGATCATAGCAGAAGTCTCTTTAATCTCGCCTCTGTGGATATGATCTCTTATCTTTGTAAATAAACTTTTATTATCTATAGTATCTTTCATAAGTGAGTATCTAAGGTCTTTTATTTTAGCCCAGTTCGACACATCTAAATCACAGGCTTTATTAGGATCGTGTAATTTTATGCTCTTTCTCACCATTTCAGAATAATCTGGTATAACTTTTTTATCTAGTTCAGTTA
>WQUF01000246.1 GCA_009785875.1 Oscillospiraceae bacterium
ATATAGATGCCATTACAGAGAAAATCTATAAGAGGAGGTTTGTTGATATGTTTAATGTAGAATTTTCGATTAAAGATATTCGAGAAGAGGGAATAAAAGAAGGAATAATAAGGGGAGAAAGAAAATCTTCTATTGAGATGGCACGGAAGCTTTTAATCAAAGGCATATCAATAAAAGATATTGTTGATGTCACAGGTTTAAATGAGGAATTCATAGCAACACTAAACAAAAAGAGCTGACACAGTGTCGGCTCTGGATTAAATCTGTTTTCAAAAATACCCAATATTGCGTAAGAACCATTTTTAAATCGTAGTTGAATTTTTTTTTAAAAATGCATAAAAATATCACACTTTACATATAATGCAAAGTGTGATTATTAGTGGCTAGATCACAAAAGTGGTCTGCATATAGAAATTAGTCAATAATCGCTAATCAACAAGCATAACGATTATTTTCCTTTTTCTTTTAAATACTTTTTTATAGTGATAATGAGCTCTATCAGCTTTATAATTGCTACAAAAAGAGCTATTATTAAACTAATTGCTTCATACATGCTTAAATAATTAAACATCATATCACCACCTCTCTGTTTTAAAAATTTTAAAGCGGAGAAGTAAAAAAGTGAAGAAGAGGCAAACCACATCTGTTTTTCTAGTCACATATCATGATTATTAACATTTATTCAAAATTCTAATCATTTTTCTAAACTAATACATCTTGGTAAAATCGCTTCGATATCGTTATGTGGGTTTGGAATTACGTGAACTGATATCAATTTCCCCACTCTCCCAGCAGCAGCAGCTCCTGCAGCTGTAGCCATTTTAACAGAAGCAATATCTCCTGTAACTATAACAGTTACAAGACCGGCTCCAATTTGCTCTTTCCCAATTAAAGTTACATTTGCAATTTTTAACATTGTATCAGCTGCTTCAATGGCACCTACTAGCCCTTCAGTTTCTATCATTCCTAATGCACCTAAATTTGACATTGTATTTACTCCTTTATAACCTACACTATTAATTCTAATTCTTTTAAGATTATTGTAAGCATTCGTTTTTTAAAGTCAAACTTTTTTCTTGCTTAGTTCGTAAAAATTAAATAGATTATTTTATAGACATAGGAACGTTTTTACATTTCTTGAGAAATATTCAATTCAAATTTAAAAACGATAAGTGTATATTTAAATTAATATAGGGATGAATTAATACCTTTAATTTATACTTATATATTAATCCCTATAACTTGATGAATTTTGACTATAAAGTTAACTAATTAATTTATAAGGAGGAAAACATATGAGAAAGTCTGATTTAATTTCTATTGAAATGGATGAATTTGAATCTCTAGAAGAAGTAGTTGCACCTTCGAATTGCTTTATGCCTTGCTGTTCAAGAGCAGTTTGTCAACCAAAGCCAGTTTGTCAACCAAAACCTGTATGCCAAGTAAAACCAGTTTGTACACCAAAGCCAGTATGTCATCCAGCTTGTGTTCCATGCTGTCGCTAATATTTACACAAAAAATCCTAAGTTTTAATAGACTTAGGATTTTTTATTTATTTCATAAAGCTGTTCAATATTGGCTTTGCAACATTTATTGGAATTGCAAATCCTATTCCTTCTACTCCGCTAGCCTCTATCTTAGCGCAATTGATTCCAATTACTTCACCGCTTGAATTTACTAAAGCTCCTCCGCTATTACCTTCATTAATAGCTGCATCTGTCTGTATTAAATTCTTTGTTGTGCCATCCCCAACATCTACTGCTCTATCCACTGCACTTATTATACCTTGTGTTACTGTTCCAGCAAATTCTAACCCTAAAGGATTTCCTATAGCAAGAGCCGTGTCCCCTACTTTAAGGCTTGATGAATCCCCAAAGGATGCTGGTTTCAAATTGTTTAAATCTACTTTAATGACAGCTAAATCATTTGCTTCGTCTCCACCAACAAATGTGGCTTTTGCAATTGTACCATCTGAAAAATGCACTTCCATGTTGTCCAAAGTAACGCCTGAATTATTATTTGGATCAGCATAAGAGACTACATGATAATTCGTTGCAATATACCCATCTTTAGTAAGTATTATCCCTGATCCTTCTAATGTTGCTTGCTGAGGCTGAAGGTTCATAAATCTGCTGCTAAAACCTGAATAACTTTGAGATACATCTAATTTAATACCAACAACTGATGGCGAAACTTCAGCTACTACTGAACTTATATCGTTTGTTTTAGTATACGCTGCTCCTATAAAGTTATTTGAAACACTGCTGCTATTTTGAAGCTGAGATATTATTGCATTTTGCGCATCAATTTTATTTGAAAAGCTATATGTTAAAACTCCACCTACCAGACCTGAGCATATGACACATGCAACCAACGTGGACACCAATTGACTAAAATAAAGATGCTTTTTATTTTTATTTCTTATTTTTCTTGCAGGTTCAATAATTTGATTATTTGAAACATTTGAAATTTCAGTATTTCCATCTTGACTTTCTGCAGCATAGCTATAATTCCAATTTCCACTCGAGTAATTTTCATTAACTTTATTTTCATTATTTGAATTATATATATCATTATTAAAATTATCTAACATTTTCGTTTCCCTCTTTCAACTTTTATGATTTTATTATATAATTCAAATTTGACTATAATATGAAGAAAATATGTGACTTCAATGAGCAATTTGTGAAAATTTACCTCACATATTTATTCTTAACTACACCGTTTATTATGACTCTGCTTATGTTTATGTCTTCATCGAAAAGAATTAAATCAGCATCAAACCCTTCTTCTATTTTACCTTTCTTATCTTCTACACCGCAATGTCTAGCTGGGTTATAAGTCGCCATCTTCACTATTTCATAAAGAGGCAAAGGCGAATTTTCCTTTATATTTCTCACTGCTTTATTTAAAGTGAGTACTGATCCCGCTAAGCTTCCACTTTTTATTCTAGCTACTCCATCCTTTACGTATACATCCTGCCCCCCTAATGAATATTTTCCTTCAGGCATAGCACACGCCATCATTGCATCAGTTACTAAGAGTACTTTATCCGATGTCTTTATCTTATACGTGATCCTTAAAGCTGGATATACTACGTGAATTCCATCAGATATGGTTTCACAAGTTATATCAGAGTCAAAAACAGCTCCAATGATTCCAGGTTCTCTATGATGTAAGCCTGTCATGGCATTAAATAAATGCGTGGCGTGGCTGCATCCACATTTTATCCCTTCCTTTGCTTCTTTAAAACTTGCGCTGGAATGTCCTATGGAGATCTTTATTTTTTTCTCGCTTAAATATTTTATTAAATCTAAAGCTCCCTCTAATTCTGGAGCAAGAGTAACTACTTTCACAATATCTAAATATTCTGAGGCAATTTCATTAAATGCGTCTATAGATGGCTCTAAAACGAAATTGGGATTTTGAGCTCCTATCATGTTAGGGCTTATAAATGGTCCCTCTAGATGAACTCCTAGCACAGCAGCACCTTCACATCCTCTATTTATCGCTGATTTAATAGATCTTAGAGCACTTTTAATGTCATCCTTTGGGCATGTCATAGTTGTGGGTAAAAAGGAAGTAGTACCATGTTCGCATAAGATCTTTGATATAAGATTGATAGATTCAAAAGATCCATCCATAGTATCTACTCCCCCTGCTCCATGTATATGCACATCAATAAATCCTGGTGACAAATAAAGACCATTCCCATCTATTATATCTTCCTCTTCATATTCTATAGGATTTATCTTTTCTATTTTGCCATTTTTAATTAAAATTGAGCCTTCTTCAATTTTATCCAGAAAAATCATTTTACAATTCTTAATTATCATCTTATCACCTCAAATTCATTTTACATTTTAAAATATTTGCGGTCAATGTTCGTTATTGATTTATATGAAAACTTCATAGTATAATACAAAATAGAGCTTTAAATCGAGGTGAGTTAGATTAGGTTAAAAAGTAAATATAAAAAATTCATTTTTAAAATTATCCCATTTTTATTTTTAATGATATTCTTTGGTGCATTGATAATCCCTATCTCTGGATTTATGGGAGCCTATCTTTCATATAGGAATGTTAATACTACGCTCATTGGAACTATTCTCGCAACTTCAAACATTTTAGGTTTTACTGGAACATATGTATTATCTTTTTTTTGCGATAGATATAAAAATATTAAATGGGTGTTAATAACCTCTTTAATTTTAGTTTTCATACTTGCTTGTATAGTATTGCCCAATGTAAATGGAAGTCTTTTATACATATGTGCGGTTGGTGCTTTAGGGTTCTTCCTGTTTCCACTTTCCTGCCTTTTTGATACATGGATACTCACAAGCAATCAATATGTCAGGCAATATTATGGCTTTATAAGGTCTGGTTCATCTTTTGGCTATGCTTTATTTGCTATCTTTTATGGAAGGTTTATCGAAAACTATGGATGGGCATATATGTTCATCTTTTCAGCTTTCCTCATCATTTTAATGTTGATATTGGCTGTTTTAATAAAAGATAACTACAAAGAAATTTTTGAAGTAGATGAAATTGATGAAGCTAAAAATCCAAAAAAGAAGAAAAATGTATTCCATCTTTTTAAGAATAAAAATATAGTCTTAATACTAATTGTAACATTCTTAATATTTTTACCATCTAATGCTATAAACACTTATCTATTTTATATAGTTAAATATTTAGGAGGAGGCACGAAAGATCAAGGAATAG
>WQUF01000247.1 GCA_009785875.1 Oscillospiraceae bacterium
CTGGATTTTTCTTGTTTCATCGATGTTAATATTTTTTCCATCATTTCACTCCTTGGCATTATTCGTAAAAATATGGAGATTTCTTTAAAGTGGAAAATTGCTCTGGGTCGTGTGGGAAAATTATCTGTGCGTTATATTTTTTCTCTAATCTGCGGAGTTTAGCTATGCTTCTTGTAAACCCAAGGGTATCATAGATGATCCCAGGGAAGCATTCAGGAGGACCGTAATTCCTCGAGGTGTACACTGAATCAGACGGAAAAATATACACGCCACTCAAAGTTTCTACCACAAGACCAAGAAGCCCAGGAGAATGCCCTTCTAGTGTTACAATATCGATGCCATCTGCAAAGTTTTCATCTTCTTCTACAAAACGGAATGAGAGACTATTAAATTCAAAGTTATCCTTAAAATAACCTCCACCAGCAAAAACTTCAGGAGACTGATGGGTCACACAAAGACCATACATAAAATCCTTTTTATGCACATAGACATTTTCACCAGCCTTTGTGCCCTCAAAAAACTTAAGACCTCCGGAATGATCCCAATGCATATGCGAGACTATGACAGCAGATAAACTAGATGGCTTTAAATGAAGCTCTTCCAGTTTTTTATCGAGGAAATCTTTTCTATCTGCGAATAATGGAAAAAACTCTCTCGTATATGGAGGCAATCTCTCTCTCTCATCCCCAGGGCAGGAGCCTGTATCATACAATAGGTAGCCTAATTCAGAATGTTCGATTAACACGGAAAAAGATGGGACAGATATCCACTGGGCACTCGAATTTTTATTGCTTTTACTTGCTGGATTTGGCACTGCAATATTCCAAGCCAGGTCATTTTCAATATGTCCATGTGGTAGAATTGAAAATCTAATTTTACTCATATAATTACCTCCTTGTTCTTAACGAGCTGATTGTAAGAGCCAAAATCAGTATGGCTCCTTGAAGCACATATTGGTAGAAAGACGACACATTCACCAAATTTAAAAAATTATTGATTATGATCAAGATAAATACACCGGCTATACTTCCAATTATTCCACCTTTTCCACCAGATAATGCAGTTCCTCCTACTACAGCTGTTGCTATAGAATTCATAGTGAAATTAGTTCCTACAGTAGGATCACCGGAATACATCTGAGCTGTAAGAAAAACCCCAGCAAGTGCGCTTAAGAAACCAGCAATAGCATAAACTGAGATCTTTCGACCGGTTACCATGATACCAAAACTATACGCTGCATCTTCATTTCCACCCACAGCAAAAACAGAAGTACCAAATCTCGTTCTATTAAGTAAAAGCCATAGAGCAATAGATAAGACAATTTCAATCAATAAAGGTACAGGTATACCTAAAATTTTGCCTGATACAAAAGATGCAAACGCTATATCTACTGAGCCTCCAGGGCTTGGTAAAATCGTCAGTGCCACTCCTAAAAAAATCGTCTGCATTGCTAAAGTAACTATAATAGGCTGTATCTTGCCTTTTGTGATGATTACACCATTAATAGCACCTATTGCAATTCCGGAAAGCAGTGCAAGTATGAGACCCATCCAAAAACTCATTGCGTCATTTTTCATAAGTGTAGCACAAATAACATTTGACACACATACAACAGCACCTACAGAAAGATCAATGCCACCAGTAAGGATTACCAAGGTCTGAGCGAAGGAAACCAAAATATAAGGAAGCGCAGTAGTGATGAGATTCGTAAAATTTCTAGCGGTAAAAAATACATGGTTCATAATACCAGAAACCAACATTAATATTATTAAAAATAAATATATAAAAAATACCTGAGATTTTCGATGAAGCAATTTTTTCTGTCTATCCAGAATCATATTAACCCTCCTGTATCCTTTATTCCTGTAGCGGCTCTCATAATATTTTCCTCGCTTATATCTTTTGATTCAATGATTGCAGAAACTTTTCCTTCGTACATCACGACGACTTTATCACTTATGCCACATAATTCTACTAAATCGCTGGAATACAATATTACAGTGAGTCCTTCTGAAGATAACCCTCGTATGAGTTTATAAAATTCAGCTTTTGTCTCTACATCTATTCCCCGTGTAGGCTCGTTGAAAAGCAGAACCTTAGGATTTACTGCCAGACCTTTACCTAGTACAACTTTTTGTTGATTACCTCCGCTTAAAGTCCCTACCTGAATATCTGAATTATATGCTTTAATAGAGAGCTTCTTAATGAATTCCTTTGCAAAATCAATTTCTTTATTTTTCCTCATAAACCCAAGGATACTTCTAAGATTAAGGCTGGAAGCTGCAAGATTCTCACGAACAGAAAGGGGTAAAAAAAGCCCTTGAGTTTTGCGATCTTCAGGAACGAGCACTATCCCTTCATTTATGGCTTGAATAGGGCTATGAGCAAAAACCTCTTTAGATTGAATAAAAATTTTGCCACTGTCCCTTGCATCTACACCAGCTATACAATTCAATAGTTCTGTTTGACCATGACCCTCTAACCCAGCAATGCCGAGTACCTCGTTTTTTTTAATCGAGAACGAGATATCTTTTAATTTACCGGCTAATGATAAGTTAGATACTTCGAAATTAGCATTACTGGATACATCCTTTGCTTTTGGCGGGAACAAGGAAATAAGAGGTCTTCCCACCATCAATCTTATTAGTTCGTCTTGATCTATTTCTGCGATATTGACATCTTTTACAAAATTGCCATCCTTAAAAACCGTAGCTTCGCTGCAGATATGGAATATCTCTTCAAGTCTGTGAGAAATGAAAATCACAGTCTTACCACCTTTAGTGAGCCTCCGTATTATGCTATACAATTTTTCAACCTCTTCTTGAGCCAATGAAGACGTTGGCTCATCCAGTATTATTATTTCTGGACTTGCGGATAAAAGTTTTAGTATCTCAACCATTTGCTTTTGAGCTATAGAGAGATCTTTAACAAGATCATCAGGATCCAAATGCATATCATATTCGTCCATCATCTTTTTTGTATCATCATAAATCTTCTTTTTATCGATGAACCTAATGAAATTTCTAGGTTCATTATTCAAAAACATATTTTGTCCAATGGATAACTCAGGAAGTAGCTTTAATTCTTGATGCACCATGGCTATACCTAACTTTTGTGCATCTCTTGGGTTTTTAAAGTGAACGGATTTTCCATCAATAAAAATAGAACCTGAATCTGCTTCTAGTTCTCCTGATAATATTTTCAGCAGTGTACTTTTCCCAGCCCCGTTTTCCCCAACAAGAGCATGAACGCTTCCTTTTTTGCAGGAAAAGTTCACATCCTTTAGAGCCTTTACTCCAGGGAAAGATTTGCTTATATTCTTCATTTCTAAAACGAGGTTACTTTCCATCTACATCCTCCTAAAAATTTAACTAATTTTGAGCAAGCACTTGAAAGTACTTGCTCAAACAAAAATTACTGATTGCTATTTACTATAAAGTTGAGCGATTTGATCTGCACTAAGCCATGTAAAATTCCAAAAGCTATCAGGCAAATCAGTTCTTATATATTGATCAAGGTTATTACTGTCTATAACAGGTAATGTTGCTACAGTATTAAGCTGAACAGATTGACCCTGAAGAGCTTGCACTGCGACATCGAGAGCATAAGCACTAAGGTATGTTGGTTCACATGGAGCTATACTGTCGAAACCTTTACTTGCATTAGCTTTCCACTCTTTAAGCAAACCATTATTTGCTTCTCCTGCCATAGGTACCAGTGGGCGACCAGCTGCTATGAAAGCATCTAATGCAGCCTGTGTCATTGCGCCACCTTGTGAATATACACCATCAATTGTTGGATAAGCTGATAAGAAATTTTCAACAGCAGCCTTTCCTTTCGCATAGTCCCAATCGGCATTTGCATCGCCCAAGATTTTTATATCAGGATATTTATCAAGTACCGATTTTGCACCATTCCAACGATTATTGTTCACATCTGTACCAGAAATACCATTTAAAACAACTATATTTCCTTTGCCGTTTAGCTTGTCAGCAAGCCATTGGGCACCAGTAGCACCAAATTGATTATCATCGATGTTGACTTTAGCAGTTATCTTATCTGTACTGACTGCATTGTCAAAGGAAACAACTTTAATACCAGCAGCCTCTGCTTGTTCACAAACAGGTGACAGAGCTGTTGGAGATGCTGCTGTTATGATGATAGCATCGCATTTTTTTGTAATAAGATCATTCATATCAGCTATTTGCTTAGCTATATCGCCGTTGGAATCTGTCATATAATAATCGCTGATAACTCCAGCAGCTTTAAGCTTGTCCGCTTCAGATTTAAATTCAGCCTCCATCTGTACACGCCATGAATTTCCAACACCAAAATTGCTGAAGCCAATTACAAACTGTTTTTGGCCAGAGATAGGTTTGATATCAGGATGATCAACATTGTTCACTGCTGAGGCAGATTGACTAGTGGTAGTTTGAGAAGATGTAGTGTTGTTTGAACCGCTGTTTGAACAACCTGAAAATATAAAAGCTGTCATAAGAGCTAATAGGAAAAGAGCTGTGATTTTTTTCTTCATTTTTATTAACCTTCCTTTTTATTTGACTCGAGGCACAGAAGATATATGCCCTAAGCAAAATCATATCATATACATGTCCTATTGTAAACTATTACTATATACTAATTATACTTTCTATTTCAAAATTCATTTATAAACCCTCCAACAATTAAAAAATTACATTTATAATATTATACGA
>WQUF01000248.1 GCA_009785875.1 Oscillospiraceae bacterium
AATAAATATATTTATTATAATATAAATATATTACAAAGCAAAGCACAATAGGAGGCAATGATGAATTATAATTTAACAGATCCTTATGAAATAGCTAGATACATAAAGGAAGCAAAAAAATCAACTCCAGTGAAAGCCTATATCGCTGGAAACATCCGAAAAATCGACATGACTGGATATGAGCATTATGGTGAAATATCTGCGACGATTATTTTTGGAGAAGCAGATTCAGTTTTTGCTTTAATCGAAAAAAATAGACAAAATATAAAGAGATATAGAATTGAAAATGACAGAAGAAATTCTGCAATACCAATGCTGGATTTATTGCACATAGATGCCAGAATAGAACCCGGTGCAATAATCCGTGATAACGTCATTATAAAAAAAGGTGCTGTTATTATGATGGGTGCTGTAATAAACATTGGAGCAGAAATTGGAGAAGGTACAATGGTGGATATGAATGCTGTGGTGGGCGCAAGGGGTAAACTCGGTAAAAATGTTCACCTTGGAGCAGGAGCAGTCATAGCCGGAGTCCTTGAACCACCATCAAAAGACCCATGCGTCATCGAAGATAATGTTTTAATAGGTGCAAATTCAGTCATCTTAGAAGGAGTGAGGGTAGGATCTGGCTCTGTCATTGCTGCTGGATCTGTAGTAACTAAAGACGTACCTGAAAACGTAGTAGTAGCTGGAGCTCCTGCTAAAATAATAAAAGAAGTAGATGATAAGACAAAATCTAAAACAGAGCTCTTAGAAGATCTTAGAAAATAAATTAAAAAATGGGTGAAGATTAATTTCTCACCCATAAATAAACTTAAAAACTATTTTGCATATTCTATTGCTCTTATTTCTCTTATGACATTTACTTTGATTTGTCCTGGATACTCAAGTTCTGATTCGATTTTTTTCACAATATCCCTTGCCATTACTAATGCTTGGTCGTCATTTATGGCATCTGGTTTAACCATAATTCTAATTTCTCTTCCCGCTTGAATTGCATATGACCTTTCAACACCTTCATATGAATTTGCTATTTCTTCTAATTTTTCCAGTCTCTTAATATATGTTTCTATTGTCTCTCTCCTTGCGCCAGGTCTTGCTGCAGAAATTGCATCTGCTGCCTGAACAAGAATTGCTTCAATTGATTGCTGTTCAACATCTAAATGATGAGCAGCTATAGCGTTAACAATAACTGCATGTTCATGATATTTTTTTGCATATTCAGCTCCGATGATTGCATGTAAGCTGCTTGTTTCGCTATCTATTGCCTTACCAATATCATGTAGAAGCCCACTCCTCTTTGCAACTGTAGGATCTAATCCAAGCTCTGAAGCCATGAAACCTGCAAGCTGTGAGACTTCCACAGAATGTTTTAAAACATTTTGTCCATAACTAGTTCTAAATTTAAGCCTTCCTAAAATTTTAATAATTTCAGCGTGTAACCCATGAACGCCAACTTCAAAAGCTGCCTGTTCACCTTCTTCTTTAATAATAGTATCGATTTCTTTTTTTGCTTTTTCAACTAATTCTTCGATTCTCGCTGGGTGAATTCTTCCATCAATAATTAACTTTTCAAGTGCAAGCCTCGCGACTTCTCTTCTTATTGGATCAAAAGCTGACAATATAACAGCTTCCGGTGTATCGTCGATTATTAAATCAACGCCGGTTAAAGTCTCAAGAGTTCTAATATTTCTTCCTTCTCTACCTATTATCCTGCCTTTCATGTCATCGCTTGGTAATGCTACTACATGAACAGTACTCTCAACTACATGATCTGCTGCGCATTTTTGTATAGCATATGTGATTATCTCTCTCGCTTTCTTTTCTGCTTCTTCTTTTGCATTGGTCTCTAATTCTTTTATTAGATGCGCAGTTTCTTGTTTAATTTCCTTTTCAACATCTCTAAGTAAAGTTTCCTTAGCTTGCTCTTCTGTAAGTCCTGAAATTTCTGCAAGCCTTTCTTTTTGCAAAAGTAAGACGCTTTCCAATTCCTTTTCAGACTCTTCGATCTTTGAAATTTTATCATTTAAAAGGGTATCTTTTTTTTCAAGGGATTCTGTTTTTTTATCTAAAAATTCCTCCCTTTGTATTAGCCTTTTTTCCAGTTGCTGAATCTCTTTCCTTCTATCTTTCGTTTCTTTTTCCAATTCAATTCTAAGTTTATGTGTCTCTTCTTTTGCCTCGAGTATAGCTTCTTTTTTCTTTGTATCTGCTTCTTTTAAAGCATTTTCCACTATAAGGTTTGCCTTCTCTTCAGAAAGCTTTATATTAATATGAAATTTATTTTTCAAATAATATATTATAGCTATAGCCGCTATAGAAAGAGAAATAATTAAAATAAAAATTAAATAAAAATACTTCGTCGTTTTTTAACACCTCCTTGCTATATTTTGCTTATATGGCAAAATATAAAAGCGGAGAAAGTGCATAGTTATTCATTTGGTATATTAAGTATGATAAACCAGAAAATATATATACTATAAATCATTATAATTTTATATTAAGTAAATTTTTATGTCAAGATCTTTATTCTTCACTTGTCATCTTCTATTTCTATATCGAGTGCAACTTCATCTGAATTTTTTAAATCTGGAATTTTAACGTCTATTAAACTATAATTAACTGGAAGCTTATATTTTTCTCTTATTAAATTTTCAATTTCAAGTCGCACATTTGGGTTATCTCTTAAAAATTGTTTGGCATTTTCTCTACCTTGCCCTAACTTATTTTTTTCGTAAGAAAACCAAGCACCTGATTTTATAACTATATTTTCTCTAACAGCAACGTCTAAAACTACCCCTTCTTTTGATATCCCTTCATTGTACATTATATCAAATTCTGCTTGCTTAAAAGGTGCAGCAACTTTGTTTTTTACAACTTTAACTTTTACTCTATTTCCGATGACTTCATCGCCTTGTTTAATTGCATCTGATTTTCTCACATCTAATCTGGCTGATGAATAAAACTTCAGTGCTCTTCCGCCCGTTGTTGTCTCAGGATTTCCAAACATAACTCCCACTTTTTCACGAAGCTGATTTATAAAAATTGCTACGCATTTTGTCTTGCTTATATTGCCAGTTAATTTTCTAAGTGCTTGAGACATGAGACGAGCTTGAAGCCCAACGTGTGAATCTCCCATTTCTCCTTCTATTTCTGCTCTTGGCACAAGTGCTGCAACTGAATCTATTACAATTACATCAATTGCACCGGATCTAACCAAAGCTTCTGCAATTTCTAACGCTTGTTCGCCATTATCAGGCTGCGAGACTAGAAGTGATTCTATATCAACCCCTAAATTCTTAGCATAGTTTGGATCTAAAGCATGTTCTGCATCTATAAATGCAGCGGCTCCTCCATTTTTTTGCGCTTCAGCTATGATATGCAGTGCTACTGTGGTTTTACCTGAAGATTCAGGTCCAAATATTTCAACTATTCTTCCTCTTGGAACTCCCCCAATTCCTAAAGCTATATCTAAATCTAAGCATCCTGTTGAAATGCTCTCAACATTTAATTTAGAATTATCGGATAATGTCATTACAGATCCTTTTCCAAATTGCTTTTCAATATCAGCCAAAGCTTTTTCTAAAGCTTTCATTTTATCACTATTAATTTTAACCATCTTCTCCTCCAATACAAACATCTGTTCTATATATTAATATTATACACGAAAAACTTACTTTATTCAATAACTTGTTTAAATTATTGTCATCTTTTCACTATGCTAAACATTCAAATCATTTAGTACCTTTTTATTTTTATAAAAATAATCTATTGCAGATACTATTGTGAAAATAACTGCTAAAATCATAAACGCATTTGTACTAAAACTAGTAAAATTAATTAGCCACGGAATGTTTAAAAACTCTATCTCGACTAAATTTAAATTGAAGAGCGCAAGCAAAATAGCTATTAATTGAATAACTGTCTTCACTTTTGCTATTTTACTTGCAGCAATTACAATCCCTTCAGCAGCTGCAAGTATCCGCAATCCTGATATCATAAACTCTCTAGCTATTATAATAAAAGCAACCCAGGAATTTATACTGCCACACTCCACTAAACCGATGAGAGCTGCGGTGACTAAAAGCTTATCTGCAAGAGGATCTAAGAATTTTCCAAATCTAGTGACCTGGTTATATTTTCTGGCAAAAAAACCGTCTAAAGTATCCGTCAAAGATGCGATGATAAAAATTACACTTGCTATGAGTATTCCATAAGGTATATAAGTCTGTGTGAAAAAAAATAAAAATATAGGGACAAGCAAAATCCTGAGCATGGTCATTTTATTAGCTAAGTTCATGTTCAACATCCCCTATCAAATCGTAGTTTAAAGACTTTAATATCTTTACTTTATAAAACTTTCCAAATTCTAAATTCTCCTTTGACCTTATCAATACTTTTCCATCTACTTCTGGAATCATATATTCGTTTCTTCCAAAATAATAATCATTATTTTTCCCCTCTATCAATACCTCCATGATTTTTCCTACATACGCTTTGTTTAAATTTAAAGATATTTTACTTTGAAGCATCATTATTTCTTTTTCTCTCTGCTCTTTAATTTTAAAAGGTATTTGATTTTTCATATTGCTCGACGCAGCTCCTTCTTCATTTGAATATTTAAAAACACCTACATTTTGTATTCTATATCTCTTTAGGAAATCTTTTAATTCTTCTACATCTTCTTCACTTTCACCTGGAAATCCTACTATTAGTGAAGTCCTTATGACTATATCAGGTATTTCATATTTTATATATTGCATTAGCTGTTCAATCCTTTGCTTTGTGCTCTTTCTACCCATAGACTTCAAAATTCTATTTGAAATGTGCTGAAGAGGTATGTCTAAATAATGGCAAATCTTTTCATTTGTCTTCATTTCATCTATAAGTGCAATTGTAATCTCTTCCGGATAACAGTATAAGACTCTTATCCATTTTAATTTTTCGATATTAGATAATTCATGGAGTAGATCAGAAAGAGAATTTTCGTTATAAATATCTTTTCCGTAATATGTCGTATCTTGAGCTATAAGAATCAATTCTCTAATTCCGTTTTCACATAAATTTTTAGCTTCACTTAATATATCTTCAATTTTCCTGCTCCTGTATTTACCTCTTATCTTTGGTATAACGCAATATGTACAATTGTTATCGCAACCTTCAGCTATCCTTATATAAGCTGTGGACTTATTGGTCGTTAAAATTCTTTCCCCAAAATTAATATTCGAATCAGAATAATCGTTTAAAATTATTCTTTCTTCTGATTTAAAAAATTTGTCTATTATATCCATTAAAATATCGTAATTATTTACTCCAAGCATTATATCGACTTCGGGCAATGTTTTTAATAGTTCATTTCCATACCTTGCGCTTAAGCAACCTGTTACCACTAAAAGTTTACACCTATCTTTTTTTAGTTCAGCCATCTCTAAAATAGTGTTAATGGATTCAGCCTTTGCAGATTGTATAAAGCCGCAGGTATTTACAATTATTATATCCGCTTCTTCGGGGTTTTGTACCATGGAATACTTATTCTTAAGCTTTCCTAAAATAATTTCTGAATCCACTCTATTTTTATCGCATCCAAGACTTACCACCCCAACATTTAGCATTGTTTACCTCCAAATTTAATCTAGTCTATTTATATATACTTCCCTAGGTTTGCTTCCCTGAGGTTTTGATATTATCCTCTGCTCTTCTAATTGCTCTATAATTCTTGCAGCCCTGTTATACCCAATCCTGAGCCTTCTTTGAATTAAGGATGTGGAAGCTTGCCCTGTTTCTCTTACGATCTCAACAGCCTCATCGTACAGTTCATCTAAAGCATTGGATTTTTCTTTAGATCCTGGAGAATTCTTCTCAATTTCTTCGATAATTTCAGTGTGATAATTAGCCTCACCTTTCTCGTTCTTTATGAATTCAACCACGCTTTCAACTTCCTGTTCTGTTATGAATGCACCTTGGACTCTAAAAGGTTTTGATTCCCACACTGGATTAAATAGCATATCGCCTTTTCCCAAAAGCTTTTCTGCCCCTGACATATCCAATATGGTTCTAGAATCTATCTGACTGGAAACAGCAAAAGAAATCCTCGAAGGAATATTTGCTTTTATAACGCCTGTAATTACATCCACAGATGGTCTTTGAGTAGCAATGACTAAATGCATTCCTGCAGCTCTTGCCATTTGAGAGAGCCTTGCAATATAATCCTCTACATCATTAGGGCAAACCATCATCAAATCAGCGAGTTCATCGATTATTATCAGAATCCAGTGCATCTTATTATCTATTTTTCCATCAGCAAACATCTGATTATAGCTTTGTATATTCCTAACATTATTTTCAGCAAAAAGATTGTATCTTCTAGTCATCTCTCCTACTGCCCAGTTAAGAGCACCTGCAGCTTTTTTAGGATCTGTAACCACAGGGATCAATAAATGTGGTATACCGTTATAAACATTTAGTTCTACTACCTTTGGATCCACCATCAATAGTTTTACATCATTTGGCGAATATTTAAACAATATGCTTGTTATTAAAGCATTAATGCATACAGATTTCCCAGAACCAGTAGCACCAGCGATTAATAAATGTGGCATCTGTGTTAAATCTGAAATGATGCACTTTCCGCTGATATCTTTTCCCATAGCAAAAGCTATATTGCATTTTGTATTTTTAAACTCATCGCTTTCAACGACCTCTCTTAAAAACACAGGAGTCTGTTTTTTGTTTGGGATTTCAATTCCTATTACAGGTTTGCCAGGAATAGGAGCTTCAATTCTAACACCGATTGCAGCTAATGAAAGTGCGATATCATCTGCTAAATTAACTATTTTGCTCACCTTGGTACCTGGCTTTGGTTGAAGCTCAAACCTTGTAACAGAAGGTCCTTTTGTAACTTGAGTGACTTTTACTTCTACCCCAAAATTCCCTAAAGTCTCGATCAATTTTGAAGCACTCTTTAAAAGCTCTCTCTTATCTTCACCATCAATGTGGTTTAAATTATTTTCTTTTAGCAATTGATAAGTTGGAAAATTATAGTTTATTTTTTTCTCATTTGCTGATTTTTTTTCCTTTTTTACTGCATCATTTTTAGCATCATCAAATAAGCTTAATTGTTCAGGATTTTTTATGCTTTCTTTTATATCATAACTTGATTCGATGATATTTAAAAGCTCTTCTTCAGAATTATTAATATTTTCGCTTTCCGTTATCGCTTCTTCTTTAGTATTTCCATGTTTTTTGAGTCCTATATTTAATTCAATGTTTTTGATGATATCTTTAAGATTCTTTTTATTAGCATTGGTGTTATCGTTAGTTTTCTTATTTTTAGTTATATTATCTAGGTCCTCTTTTATTTTTTTTTTCATATTTTCATAAATATTGTTTAAATTTATCTCCAAAAAAATTACTAAGCATATAATCATAATAGAAAAATATATGATAATTGTTATAGTCTGACCTAAATATTTAACCATAGGAATATCTATTAAATATGAGAAAATTCCACCATGAAAATGATCTTCTGAGTTAAATAAAAGAGAAATTCCACTTTTTATATCGTTATTTATATAGTATTTAAACATATTGGCCCTTTGAAACAAAAGCATGATGACGAATACTATAGCAATAAACATATAAAATTTTAATTTAATTTTTAATTCCCCTTTTTTAATGATAATAAAAATGCCTATAAAAAAAATTAAAAAAGGTATGACAAATGAGCCAACACCAAATAAAAAAAATAAGATTTTCCTTATATGATAAATGAGTACAGCATCATTATTCCAAAAGATACCGATAAAAAATATTATGGCAAGGCTTATCAAAGACACTCCATAAACATCCGATGAAAAATACGATTTTTTATCTATTTTTTTATCTTCCTTTTTTTGTTTTGGCATAAATTTCACCTCTTTGGTATATTCAACAAAATTATAGATTATCCTTTCAGATAATTAAATAAGGTATTCATAAGATTGTATCTCATAAATACCCAATATCTATTTTTTAGTTTCGTTAATCATCTTTTCCAAAGCCGCAATTGCATCTTTTATACCACCGACTTCATTGATAAGACCAGCATCAACAGCTTCTTTTCCTATTAAAATAGTCCCCATATCGTTTAAAAGCCCATCAGTTCTATTCATAAATTCCTTTAATTTTTCTGCAGTAATTCTCGATGTTTCCACGATGAAATTTATGATCCTCTCTTGCATTTTACTAAAATATTGAAATGTTTGAGGAACACCTATAATAAGACCATTCATCCTAATTGGATGGACGATCATGGTAGCTGATGGAGAAATAAACGAATATTTCCCAGCAGTAGCAAGAGGTACTCCTATTGAGTGTCCACCTCCTATAACCAGTGACACAGTAGGTTTATGGATACTTCTTATCATCTCTGCTATGGCAAGACCAGCTTCCACATCTCCCCCTACAGTATTAAGTACTATCAAAACCCCTTCTACTTTACTGCTTATCTCCGCTGCAAATAATTGTGGAAGCACATGCTCATATTTTGTGCTCTTCACTTGAGGTCCTAAAACCTGATGACCTTCTATTTGTCCAATTATTGGTAAAATTTGGATCCTCTCATCGATTTCAGGTAAATTTGGAACCCCTAATTCTTTTATGGCTTGAAGTTTATCTTTAATGCTATTGCCTTTATTATCATCTTGATCATTATTATCTTCTGATTCTTCCTCTGCTTCATCTTCATTCATCAATCTAATGTTTTCAAGCTCAAATTCATTTAACTCATCATCAAAGTAATACACGAAACAACCTCCTAATTTAATAATATATATTATTGTTAACCAAAAAAGGAGGTTAATTCATTAATTATTCTCTAATAGCTCTTTATGAAGAAGATTTATTGCATTTAACTTGCTCTCACTATGGACAAGACACCATATTGTGGCATTTGAGTCTGCAGTTTGAAGGACTTCAATGCCATTCGTTTTTAAGGTTCTGAGTATCTTAGCCATAATACCAGGAATACCAGTCATGCCTTTCCCAATTATGGATATTTGAGTTAAATTATCTTTGTATTTAAAGTTTATATCATTTTGTTTCATGATATCTTCAAAGGCTTCGAAATCATCTTTAGAAATAGTGAAGATGCTTTCCTCAGGAAATACATTTATCAAATCGATGCTGATATTCCTTTCAGCCATAAATGAAAATATATCCAGTTCAAAATCATTTTCCACTTTAATCTGCACTCTGTCATCTATGCTTGCAATGCCGGTAAATAGCTTCTTTTCCCTTGAAAGCCCATCGTGAATCAATGTTCCAATTTCATCTGATAAAGTGTTTTTAATTATAATTGGAATATTGCTTCTCATAGCAATTTCTACAGCACCAGGGTGTATAACCTTTGCCCCTTGATCTGCAAGTTGAAAAACTTCAAAATAGCTTAAATCAGAAATTATCTTCGCATTCTGTACGACTTTAGGATCTGCGGTCATTATGCCATCCACATCAGTATATATTTCAACTCTTAAAACTTTAAGCCCTTCACCAATGATGACTGCGGATGTATCGCTTCCCCCTCGTCCTATTGTGGTTATAAGTCCGTCTTCAGTCACACCTTGAAAGCCGGTGATTACAGGTATATAGCCATCTTCAATTGTTTTAAGGACTAAATCCTTATCCATTCTAATAAAATTTGCCGAGGTAAAATTGTCATCTGTTATTATTCCTGCATTTGCTCCTGATAAAGGCATTGCATTTAATCCAGCATCATAAAGTGTATTGCAGAGAACAGCTGCACTAATATTTTCACCACAAGAGATCAAAAAATCAACAGCTCTTTTATTTTTTTGCTTAAATCCAGGTGATAGTAAAGAAAGCAAAGTATCAGTAGCATATGAAGATCCTTTTCTACCCATAGCAGAAACTACAACAATTGGACTAAGTCCTTCAGAAATAGCACCTTTTATTTTGTTTACAATCATCTGTCTGGAATTTTCTGAAGCAACAGAAGTGCCTCCAAATTTTTGAACAATCAATCTCATTTTCATCCACCCTTTGTACTAATTACTTAATTGATCACTGTCTATAATGATGGCTTTTGTTCCTATTTTTTTCACACATTCCCAAGGGATCTCCAAATATTCTTCTCTATTAGATGAAAAAAAAGAACCCGATGAAATATTTGCAGGAAGAATTAAAAATTTAAATTTACCTTCTTCATCTACAATAATATCATTATCCTTTAATAAATTATACTTTTCTCCATCGCTTATATTTATTATTTCAAATCTCTCAAGGGAGCTATATAGAATTTCTCCATTATTATCCATAACACCATCCCTAAAATTATCGTCTATAATAGTTATGAGATAAAAAAACAGATTATAACTAGTTTAACATAAGTTTACAAACTTTAAAACAAGTCAGTACATATTATAATATTTTTAAATACTAAGTATGGTTACAAAAATTTATATTAAAATTTTTGGAATCAAATTTTGCTCTACCTGCATATTATAATATTGACAATTACGTTTAAGGATGGAGGGTATCCTATGAAATATGAATTTGATAAAAATGATGAAGTGATGGAGAGCTATGATCTTTGGGAATTAGATGAAAAGAACCAGGAATATCTTAAAGATTTGTTAAAGAGAACTGGTTTTGATAAGTATATGGATGTTGAAGATGCTTTTATTCCTAAGGAAGAAGAAGAAAGTTTAGGGATTGAGGATTTATTCCCTAATGCAACTATAACTGTTCTTAGTGTAGATGGTCAATCTGTTGTCAATGAAAGTAAAATGCCTACCGTTAGGAGTTCAAAAAAAATTAAGCCAACTGAAATAAAAGATTTTGCCTTAGACCAAAGGGTTAAATACAATGATGCTGTTGAACACATTCGTCTTTCTAAATTAGCGGAGATAGATGCTTCAATGAATTTCTTTCCTCTTCCTGATGATGAGGAACTGCTGGATTTGATGGAGAACATTGAAACTTACGGAATATTAAGTCCACTTTTAGTTAAAAAAGCTGAAGATACTGATCAATATATTGTTGTTTGTGGAAGATCCAGACTCATTGCTTTAAACCACTTATTTAATTCTACTCATGATGAACAGTATTCATCTGCACCGTGTTTGATTCTGGATCCCAGTACAGATTCATCAGTAATCCAAAGTATAATCATTTCGACGAATTTAGCTTATAGAAAGGTACCAAAAGACACCCAGATCAAAGCTGTGCTATTACTAGATAAAATTTTATCTATAAATAAAAAGTATAGAACCCAGATGAATATAACGGACAAAATTGCAGAAAATGCAGGGATATCAAGAACAACAGCAAATACAATTAGAGGATTTAAGAATTTATCACCTTTAGCTTTAGATTTGCTCTATAAAAATCACATGACAAGAGGCGCAGCAAGGATCCTGTCCATGATAGAGGATAAAGAAACTCAAGACATGATCATAAATAAACTGGGAAATCAAATAAATGACATACCCAAATTGAAGGAGATGCTTGCTGGTCCTAGGAAAGGTGTATATGACGAGGATTTAAAAAAATCGATACCTGAAACTTGGGAGAAGAAGATAGAGAGAACTCTTAGAATGGTTCCAAGCACAACTAAGATTACTATGCATGTTGCAAGCGGTATGGTTGAAGAGGTTTTAAAGGCTATAATTCCTTTAAGAGGGAAAGCTGTATTAAGGTACAAGACTTTTAAAGAAAATGAGATCAATAAATATTTTAGAGTGGTTTTAGACGACAATCATATAGAACAGTATCTGAGAAAAGGATTAGTAACTCAAGAGACTATCGATCTAGCTCGAAGTGGAGATTATAAGGAATTAATCAAAT
>WQUF01000249.1 GCA_009785875.1 Oscillospiraceae bacterium
CAATGGTCTCATATTCATTTATTAGCACATTTTCACATTCATGCTCTATTTCTATCACTTTGCCTTCTTTAACATCGCCTATGATGTTTTTAACTTTAATATCTATCATACGACCTTCTTCTAGTTCGATTACAGCTATTTTATCCTCAATTCTATCAATTATTCCTCTCATATATCTTTAACTCTTCCTTCCACTCCTTTTCATGACCTAAACTCTAATCTAATGCACGATGTCTAAATTACCAAATCGGCTGTGCTTTCCATCCCAGGAAAGTTCCACAGTCCCAGTAGCACCATTTCTCTGCTTTGCTATGATACATTCAGATATATTTTGCCTGTCTGTATCTTTATTGTAATATTCATCTCGATAAAGCAGCATGACTATGTCAGCATCCTGTTCAATAGATCCGGATTCACGCAAATCAGAAAGAATAGGTCTATGGTCTGCTCTCTGTTCCGGAGCACGTGACAGTTGAGAGCATGCAATCACTGGACAATCCATTTCTTTTGCTAATGCTTTTATTGCTCTTGAAATTTCAGAGACTTCCTGTTGCCTATTATCGGTCATAGTGCTTCCTGACATGAGCTGCAAATAATCTATGACGATTAAATCAAGACCAGTCTCCATCTTCATGCGCCTGCATTTTGACTTAACTTCCATGATAGATATAGCTGCTGTATCATCTATATACATCTTAGCATTGGATAATGGTCCTGCTGCCCTTGCTATGCTTTCCCAATCATTATCGTCGATATTTCCTGTTCTAAGTTTTATTAAATCTATGCTCGCCTGTGAGCATAAAAGCTTAAAAGATAATTGCTCTTTAGACATCTCAAGAGAAAAGAAAATCACTTTTTTACCAGTCTTTATGGCTGCAAATTCAGCAATATTAAGGGCAAAAGTAGTCTTTCCCATTGAAGGTCTAGCAGCTACAAGGACCATATCGCCCTTTTGAAATCCAGCTGTTTTTGCATCTAGATCCATAAAGCCAGATGGCACTCCTGTAATGTTTCCTTTGTTCTTGTATAATTCCTCAATCTGAATCATTCCTCTAGTGAGTATATCTCTAAGAGGTTCTACATCTGTGCTGCTCCTTTTTTGAGATATATTGAATATCCTTCTCTCAGCATTCTCCAAAACATCTTTAACATCGGTCTGCTTATTGTAGCTATCATCGATTATTAAGTTACCTGCATTTATTAGCTTTCTTAATGTGGATTTATCCTTTACTAAATTGATATAGGATTTTAAATTTAATCCCTTTATTATAGCACCATAAAGCTCACTTATATAGGTAATTCCGCCTACTTTATCCAAAGATGAATTTGACCTTAATTTATCGCTTAACGTAACCATATCAATTGCAACGTCATTGTTATATAATTCATATATATTTGAAAATATGATTTGATGGGCTTCCTTATAGAAATCTTCTTTTCTTAAAGTTTCTAGTACCTGGGCAACATATAAGCTATCATTTAACATAGCTCCTAAAACATTCTGCTCAGCTTCCATGCTTTGTGGTAACATTACAATTTGATCCATTGAAGCCACCTCAATCTACTAATACTTCATCTATTAATTCATAAATAGTTTGGACAGTTGAAACTTCTATACCCTTAATATCTGTAGGTATTTCGTCTGCATTTTCCTTTGGGATGTACACTTTAGATATCCCTCTGCGTTTTGCACCATAAATCTTTTCATATACCCCTCCTACAGGCTTAATGCGACCCTGCAATGATATTTCACCAGTTACTGCTATATCGCTTCTGATTTTCTTATTTAAAAGTGCGCTTATTATGCATAAAGTAATAGCAGCACCAGCAGATGGGCCATCTATCTTTCCTCCACCTACAATATTTACATGTATATCATATTCACTTATTTCTCTATCTGTTATCTTTCTGATTACTGAAGCTGCATTGTAAACAGAATCCTTTGCCATGCTCCCTGCAGTTTCGTTAAAGCGCACCACACCTTTTCCCTTTTGCCTTGCTTCGAAGACAGAGCATTCTATTTCAATTGTTGAGCCTATAAATCCATATACTCCCAGTCCATATATTTTACCAACTTGATTTTCTTCATTTTTATTTACTTCATCAAATTGCTTTAACCTGCTTATGCTGATAACTTCTTTTAAATCCTGGATTGTCAGCTTAAGTTTTTTTTGGTCTTCAGATCTATTTTTATACAAAACATAGCCATATAAATCTGAAAGTATATTTATTGCTTTTCTTCCCTCAATTGTATAATTGCTTATGATTTCTGGTATCTCATCATCCATTGTTATATCCAGCTTTGATGCAGCATCCATTACTATCTTTTTAATATCCTCATTAGACAATGGCTCAAAGAATACCTCTGTACATCTTGACCGAAGTGCGAGATTTATCTCTTGTGGTTCTTTCGTCGTGGCTCCAATCAAAATAAAATCAGCAGGAGCTCCATTTTCAAAAAGATACTTTATATAGAGAGGGGTATTTTCATCATCAGGGTCATAGTAAGAAGAAGAAAATTCCACCTTTTTATCTTCAAGGACTTTAAGGAGCTTATTTTGCAATATTGGATCCAATTCTCCAATTTCATCGATGAACAAAATCCCTCCATGTGCTTCAGTCACAAGACCAGGCTTTGGCTCAGGTATGCCGACTTCAGCTAAATCCCGTTTGCTTCCTTGATAAATTGGATCATGGACAGATCCTAAAAGTGGATTTGTAATCTCTCTTGGATCCCACCTAAGTGTCGTTCCATCAACTTCAACAAACTTTGAGTCCTCTGTAAACGGTGTGTATTTTAATTTTTTAGCTTCTTCCAGTACAAGCCTTGCTGCTGTGGTTTTTCCAACTCCCGGATAGCCATAAAGGATGACATGTTGTGGATAAGGCGATGCTATTTTAGATAATAACGATCTAATAGCTCTTTCCTGTCCTACAATTTCACTAAAATTTGATGGTCTAAGCACATTTTGAATGCTCTTTGATAATTTCTTTTCACTCAAAGCTTCAAGATCTTTTAATTTCTTCTCTGTTTTGCTATTCTCAACACCTCTTTGTTTCCGAATGATTCCAAGTCTTACTTCATCGACGTACTTTTCTTGTTTTTCCATTAAAAGTTTCTCGACTTCTGCCTCTAATTTATTTTGAACATATTTTTTTGCAAGCATGTTTGACATTTGAGATTCTATCTCTTCCATTGCCTTCTTGAGCTCCCCATCATTGGGTATTGAATTATATGAATTGTTATCTAAAACGATCCTGTTTAATGCATATATTCTTTCATTTACATTCTTAGAATCAACATATTTATCAAGCTTATATTTTATTATTCTAGATTTAATAGTTCCATCTTCAAATATGTTTTTTAGCAATTCAAAAAGTGTTTTTACTTGAAGCTCTACAGGAATATTATTTATATCTTTCATTTTTTTCTCCTACTTTTCATTAACAACTACCTTGATTTTGGTGGAAACTTCAGGATATACTTTAACTTCTGCATCATAAACGCCTAAGCCCTTTATAGGATTTATAGTGATCTTCTTTTTATCGATAGAAATATTATAAGTTTTCATTAAAGCATCTACAATATCTTTATTAGATACTGTTCCATATATCTTTCCATTTTCTCCTGCTTTAACATAAACTATAATTTCTTTTCCAAATAAATCTTTGGCTATTTCTTGAGCTCCTTTTAATTGTTCTACTTTTTTCATTCTTTCAGCTTCTTTTTGATTGTCTAAATTTTTTAGATTTGATTCTGTCGCTTCTAATGCAAGCTTTTTAGGGAATAAAAAATTTCTGGCATAACCATCTGATGCTTTCACAACTTGACCTTTTTTACCTAATCCATTTACATCACTGAGCAATATGATCTTCATTTTTTTTGCCCTCCTATATATTCAATAATCTTTTTTTCTAAAATTATTTGAGCATCTATTAATTCTATATTTTCCAGCCTTGCAGCTGCCATTTGATAATGTCCACCTCCACCTAATGATTCCATTATATATTGAACATTAAAATCATATAAAGAACGAGCACTGATAAATACATCGTCTCCAAGCTTCATAAGTCCAAAAGATACGTTTATTCCATTGATATTCAAGAGATCGTCTACGACTAAGCTGAGCATCAGTTTATCTTTAACACTATTGGGAAGCAAAACCAGTGCTATATTATCTTGTATATATGCTTTGCTTATTATTCCAGTTTTCAAATTATACTCATCAAAATCCTCGCTGAACATGGATTTTATTTTCAACATATCTACCCCAAAGGAGGTTAGATAAGAAAGTATGCTAAATGTATAGCTATCCGTTCTATACCAAAATCCTTTAGTATCTAAAGCAATACCTGCTATTAAAACTTCTGCAACCATTTTACTTATTGGAAAATCTATCAATAAGTTTTTCATAATCTCCCCTATAAACTCAGAAGCCGATGAATAATAGTCTAAAATAATTTCAAAAACTACATCATCTATTTTGTTATATTTATTTTCAATGTGATGATCGAGAATTATTTTGTTGGAGTGTCTTTCTATCAGATCTATATTTTCAACATAGCTCTTTGCATGTACATCAACTATGATGATTAAAGTATTTTTATTTATATATTTTTTTGCTGTATTATTGTCAATAAAAACATTTTCATATTCATTTAAAGCCTTGAATCTATTATAAATTGGTACTAGGCTCTCATTTACGCTTTCAATTTGTATTTTACACTCCTTCTTTAAATAATTACAAATTGTATTTATGCCCATTGCAGAGCCAAAACAATCAGTATCCATATCCTTGTGACCTACTACTAATACAGAATCAGAGGATAATATTAAGTTTTTAATTTTATTGATCCTTGTAATATCATTTTTTTTCATACTATCACTCACTCATCAAAATAGATATATGATTATGTGTATATATTTTATTATACAATTTTATAAAATAAAAGCTACTGGAATCAGTAGCTTTTTATATTACTCAGTTGTAAAAGGTAATAATGCAATATTTCTGGCCCTTTTTATAGCTTCTGTTAATTTTCTTTGATGTTTTGCACAGTTGCCAGAAATTCTTCTTGGATATATTTTACCTCTTTCAGATACAAATTTCCTAAGTTTTCCTATGTCTTTATAGTCTATGTAATCAACTTTTTCAACACAAAACATACAAACTTTTTTCTTAGCTTTCCTAAATTTGTTACCTGGTTTTTTAGAATCTCTTTTATCGTCTCTATCTCTCATTTAAATTCTCCTTCATTTAGAACGGAATATTTCCATCATCAATTAGTGTCATATCAGAGCCAAAATCTGATTCTGTCATTAATTTTAATCTCCTTCATTTAGAACGGAATATCTCCTTCGTCAATTGGTGTCATATCAGCTCCAAAATCTGATTCAGTATATGAATTGTATTGTGGTTGGTTATTAGTGCTATGATCAAAGTTAGACGGATTTTCTTTATTCTGATTCTGAGCTCGTTCTAAAAATTTAACTTCCTCTGCTACTACTTCTGTAACATATCTCTTTGTTCCATCTTTTGCATCGTATGAGCTGGTTTGTATTCTTCCACTCACAGCTATTTGCCTTCCTTTGTTCATATAATTTGCCGTAGATTCAGCCTGTTTTCCCCAAACTACGATAGGAATAAAATCTGCTTCTCTTTGACCATTTGTTCCAGGCATTCTCCTATCAACTGCTAATGTAAATCTTGCCACAGCAGTTCCATTATTTGGTGTAAATCTAAGCTCTGGATCTTTTGTTAATCTGCCAATTAATACCACTTTATTCACTTTTAAACACCAACCTTATTTTTCTTGTTTTAATATAATATGTCTTATGACTGCATCAGTTATTCTGTACTGTCTATCTAATTCTTGGGGTAAATCCGGTTTAGCTTGAAAATTCATTAAAACATAAATGCCTTCATTTATTTTATTTATTTCATAAGCTAGTTTTCTTTTTCCCCAAAGATCTACATTGTCTACAGTACCACCACTTGATTCTATTACACCCTTAAATTTCTCTATGTTTAAATTCACTGCTGAATCATCTAGAGTAGGATTTAATATAAATATGGTTTCATACTTATTCATTCTAAGCACCTCCTCCCTATGGACTAGGCTGTTTAATTTAATAAACAGCAGGGATATACTAAGCGATTATAGCATTATAATTTTATATTATCAAGCTTTTATTTGCTATTTTCATCAGCATCATAAATTTTTTTTACTCCTCTTTCAAATTTTACTCTGGTGAGCATTACTATCCTATCGCACTTTATGCATTTTAATTTAATATCTGCTCCCAGCCTTATTATCTTCCATTTATTGTTTCCACATGGGTGAACTTTTTTCATTTCAGCAATATCGCCTAATTTATATTCCTTATCCATAAAATCACCTTTATATTAAATTATACCCATTTTTTGTAATTTCAAATAAATTTTTGTATAATAAATTTTCTTTTGCTATAATTTCAAGAATATCATTTAATTCTACATCTTCAAGCTTGATGCAAAGCCCACAACTAAAACTTAAGCTTCTTGGAGTAGGCATTAAAATCATTTTTAAATCATATCTATTGTTATCCTTAATTTTTTTTTCAAAGTGCATAACTGAATGAGTATTGTTAAAAGTTATTAAAATATTTTTTTTCATATATCCTCTACTCGCTAAATTTGATTACTATTGATGGTTAAATTATGATATAATCATAATTAACTTGTCAACTGATAATTTTTGAAAGGTTGATCTTATGGATGTCCTATTTAATAAAATCGAGAAAATCATTTTATTTTTTATAATATATACTGTGATTTTTTATTTATTTGTGTATACCCTTAAATATTCTCTGCCTTTTGTACTAGCCATCATATTTTCGCAAGCATTATTAAAACCAACTCGAATTTTAATTAAAAAATTTAAATTAAAATCGCACATTGCGTCCCTTATAACTACTTTGATTTTTGTAATACTAGTTGCTTTTATTTTATTCCTTTTAATTTCCAAATTGGTATCTCAATCATTGATGCTATACAGAGCAAGCGTTCAATTTTTTGCGGATAATACTGAAAACATTAACAATATATGGCTCAAAACAATCGAATACTATAGAACTTTTGATGAGCAAATACTGAGTCATCTACCGGATATGTCTTCTTTAATAAAGACTTTCACAGACAACTTTGCTCGAGTTCCTGGAATCCTGAAGGATTTTATATTTAATATTCCTTCATTTTTAATGGTCGTTTTATTTACTTTACTCGCTACTTATTTTCTTACTGATATATCAGTTAGCGCAAAATTAAAATTTTATACTGCATTTCCAGATATGGAGAACTCCAATTTATTGCATGTACTAAAAGAGACTAGAAAGATGTTTTTCAATTATGTTAGATCTTTTTTAACTGTCATTGGCATAACATTTCTTGAGTGTTTAACTTTGCTCTCAATATTTAGAGTGAATAATGCTTTTATAATTGCAGTCTTAACTGCTATAGCTGATTTTTTGCCGGTAATTGGTGTTGGTTCTGTATTAATAAGTACTGGATTGATATTTTTAATTACTGGAAATACTACAACTTCAATTTTTGTCTTTGTTACTTATGGTATAGTCATTATATCAAGGCAAATTTTTGAGCCAAAAATAATATCTTCATCCATAGGTGTAAATCCTGTTGCTATACTAGCGGCTATTTTCATTGGTCTTAAACTTGATGGAATTGTAGGAATGTTTTATCTAATATTTTTTGTTGTAGGGTTCACTATTTTAAGAAAAGTTGAAGTCATATAAATAAAAATTCAAATAGCTGCTAAAATTTTAAGTGAATAGCAGCTTCTTTTTTTATCCTAAGTTGATGATATCTAAAATCCTGTTTAAATCCTCCTTAGTATAATATTCTATCATTATCTTTCCTCTATCATTATTATCTTTTATAGATATCTTCGTTCCAAATTTATTTTCCAGGGAATTGATAATCTCACTAATATATATGTCGTTATTTGGTTTTGTTTTTTTTCTTTCAGTTTTTTCATTTGATTCCTCATTTAAAGATTTAACCAGGTTTTCAGCTTGTCTTACATTTAATCCCTCTTTAATGATCTTTTTTGCATAGTCTACTTGCACAGCTTTATCTTCTATTCCTGCTAAAGATCTACCATGCCCTTCAGAAATGAGGTCATCTCTTATGTATTGTTGAATAGTTTCATCTAACTTTAATAATCTCATAGAATTGGTTATAGCTACTCTCGATTTGCCTAATTTTTCTGACAATTCCTCTTGAGTTACATTTAAATCTTCTATCAATTTTTTATAAGCACCTGCTTCTTCAATTGGATTTAAATCATCTCTCTGTATGTTTTCAATCAATGATATTTGCAAAATCTTATCTTCTGAAACATCCATGATAACAGCAGGAATTTCTCTAAGCCCAATCTGCATTGCTGCTCTCCATCTTCTTTCACCGGCTATTATTTCATATGTATCATCTAGTTTTCTAAGCACAACAGGCTGTATGATTCCATATTCTTTTATAGATGCAGCTAACTCCCTTATCTTGCTCTCATCCATAGACTTTCTCGGCTGATTTGCATTCGGCTTTATGAGATTTATATCAATGGTAATGCTATCTTTATTAGTATTTTCTTCAACATTGCTTGGAAGCAGAGCACCAAGGCCTTTTCCAAGACCAAACTTTTTACTTGGCAATCCTCACAACTCCTTTGCTCTTTGATATAAATTCATTGGAAAATTTTGAAAATGCATCTGCGCCTTTGCATTTATCGTCATATAGCATAATAGGCACTCCATGGCTTGGACACTCTGCTAATCTGATATTCCGAGGTATTAGAGTATCATAAAGCTTTTCTTTAAAATACTTTTTCACTTCATTAGCTACTTCCACATTTAGTCTCACTCTTCCATCAAACATATTTAATAATACACCTTCCACATAAAGATCAGGATTTAATGACTTCTTAACTACATCAATAGTGTTCATCAATTCACCAACGCCTTCAAGAGCATAGTATTCGCATTGGATTGGAATTAAGACCGAATTTGAAGCCACTAAAGCATTTAAACTTAAAACTCCAAGAGACGGTGGACAATCTATCATGACATAATCGTAAAAATTATTAACTTTTTTTAATTTGTTTTTTAAAATAAATTCTCTATTTGGCATATTAACTAATTCAACCTCAGCCCCTGCAAGCTCTATGTTTGATGGAACAATATATAAATTCTCGACAATTGGTGACTTAACCACTAAATCATTAACTTCAAGATCAGAAGTTAATAATTCATATGATGATAATTTTAAATTTGCTTTTTCAATTCCAAAGCCACTTGTAGAATTACCTTGTGGATCGATATCTACTGCTAATACTCTAAGCCCATTCAAGGCAAGTTCAGATGCTAAATTAATATTTATTGTTGTTTTTCCCACTCCACCTTTTTGATTAAACACTGAAACAATCTTCAAAATTCTTCACCTCTCATGTTATAGTTATATTATATATGTTACCACATATTTTTCAATGTTAATTTATGCTTAACTCAAGAGAATTGTTACAATTCATAAAAAAATATTTGTTTCACGTGAAACAAATATTTTTACCTATAAGTTTTGGTTTTCTAGGATACTTTGTCGGTGTGTTCTTTATCTTTTCAATCACTAAAACATTATGCCTATATTCCGAATTCTCAATCACAACTTCTTTCACACAGTTTATCTTCCCACCAAGAATATCTATATTTAAGCTCGCATATTTTATTTCATCATATATAGAAGGTCCTTTTAACGCAATAAAATATCCTCCTTTTTTCACAAGAGGTAAGCATATTTCACTCAAAAGGCTCAAGTTACCCACTGCTCTTGATACAACTCCATCATATTTTTCTCTAAACTCTAAATCCTTGCATATATTTTCTGCCCTTTCGTGCATGGATACACAATTATCCAGCTTTAATGATGATGTCACTTCTTTTAAAAAATTTACCTTCTTTAAAGTAGAATCAACTAAAGTGAGATTGATATTTTCATTTGCAATCTTCATAGGTATTCCAGGAAAGCCAGCTCCAGTTCCAATATCTATTATATTCCTCATTTTAAGAAGAGGCTCAAATTTAAATATTTTTAAAGAATCAATAAAATGTTTCTGAACTATATCTTTTTTATCTGTAATCGATGTTAAATTTATTACTGAATTCCAATCTAGTATTAAATTTAAGTATTTGTAAAACATATCATATTTTTTCATAGTAAAATCTAGACCTATATCCTTAAATGCTGATTTTAAAATATCATAGAATTCTATTTTAAAAACCTTCCCTTCTCAGTCGCTCTAAGTATATTAAGAGTGCTGTAATATCTGCAGGAGAAACTCCTGAAATTCTTGATGCCTGACCTAAATTTTTTGGTCTAAATTTTGTAAGCTTCTGTACTGCTTCGATCCTCAAATTCTTCACACCAGAATAATCTATATCCTCAGGAATTTTCCTGGATTCGATTTTTTTAAACTGTTCAACCTGCTCTAATTGCTTATAGATATATCCTTCATATTTTGCAATAGTATTGATCTCATTTATTACATCCTTTGGCATTTTTGTTTTATTTAGATCAAAATCCGAGAGTAAAGAGTAGTTAAGCTCAGGTCTTTTAATTAAGTCGTAAAAAGAAATTGGAATTTTAAGCGGTGAAGATGATAACTCTTCTAATTTTTCATTTACTTCCTTTTTATTATATATGACTAAACTCTTTAATCTATCCAGCTCTGACTCTATTTTTTGTTTTCTACCTGCAAATTTTTTATATCTATCTTCTTTAACAAGTCCAATCTCATATCCCTTTTGAGTCAACCTTAAATCTGCATTATCTTGTCTCAATAAAAGTCTGTATTCAGCTCTTGAAGTCATCATTCTATAAGGTTCGTTTGTACCTTTTGTTGTCAAGTCATCTATTAACACACCTATATATCCATCGGCTCTGCTCAATTCAAACGGTTCCCGACCTTTAATCTTTAGAGCAGCATTTATACCTGCAACCAGTCCTTGTGAAGCAGCTTCTTCATATCCAGATGTACCATTAAATTGTCCACAAGAATATAGTCCATCTATATTTTTAAATTCTAGCGTTGTATTTAATTCTTGAGGATCAATACAATCATATTCTATTGCATATGCATATCTAATAATCTGAATATTTTCAAGTCCAGGAACAGATCTATACATTTTTTCTTGAACATCTATGGGCATTGAACTTGACATCCCCCCAATATACATCTCATTAGTATCTTCACCTTCCGGCTCGATGAAAATCTGATGAGTCTCTTTATCTGGAAATCTCATAAATTTATCTTCTATAGATGGACAGTACCTTGTTCCCACTCCTTCAATCAATCCATTATACATTGGAGCTCTATGTATATTATCTAATATTATTTTTTTAGTTAGAGGAGTAGTATAACCTAAATAACACAAAACCTGTTCTCTACTTAATTCATCATTTAAAAAAGAAAAAGGAGTCACAACATTATCCCCATGCTGTGGACTAAATTTTGAATAATCTATTGTTTTTCCATTCACCCTGGCTGGAGTTCCAGTCTTAAACCTTCTAACTTTAATCCCTAATCTCTCTAAAGAATATCTTAAGTCTTTAGAAGAGCTTAATCCGCTTGGACCTCCTTCAAAAGATACCTCTCCAATGATTATACGTCCATTTAAAAAAGTCCCAGTTGCTATGATGACGCTTTTGCTCTCATACATAACCTTAGTCCTGGTAATCACACCACATATTTTTTTCCCCTTTGCGACTATTTCCACAACTTCATCCTGGTGCAAATATAAATTTTCAGTATTCTCAAGAATCTTTTTCATTTCTGTAGAATATCTATGCTTATCAGCTTGCGCCCGTAAAGAATGAACTGCAGGCCCTTTAGAGGTATTTAAAAGCTTCGATTGAATAAATGTCTTATCGATATTAACTCCCATCTCCCCACCGAGAGCATCAATTTCTCTTACAAGATGCCCTTTTGCTGTCCCACCAATATTAGGATTACAAGGCATAAGCGCAACAGTGTCCATGTTCAATGAAAACAATAATGTTTTACATCCAAGCCTTGACGATGCAAGAGCAGCTTCACAACCCGCATGGCCTGCACCAATGACAATTACATCATATTTTTCATCTGAATTCAAATAATCACCTACTTACCCAAACAAAATTTTGAAAAAATTTCATCAATTATATTTTCATTTAAAGTATCGCCACTTATCTCTCCTAAAATACTCCAAGAATTTCTTAAATCTATCGATACTAAATCAATAGGATATTTATTCAAAAGCGTCTCTTTAGCACAATTTAGTTGAGCAAGTCCTCTAATCAATATATCAGCATGTCTTTTATTTGTGATGTCGGTACCACCGTACTTTATCTCCTTGTTTAAAAATAAATTATAAATCTTATCCTTTAATGCGTTAATTCCAATATGCTCTTTTGCAGATATGTAAACTATATCTTTTTCATCGTTGTAAACTTTGCTAAGTAAATCACATTTATTCATAACTAAAATATGTTTTTTTAAGCTAATATAATCTAGAATAATTATATCTTCGTCTGTCATCCCTTCGCTAGCATCTAATACGAATAAAACCAAATCACTCTCATCTATTTTTTTCTTAGCAACATTAACTCCTATTTTCTCAACCACATCTTTTGTTTCCCGGAGTCCTGCTGTATCGATAATCTTTATCAAAAGTCCATTTATATTTAACAATTCCTCAATAGCATCTCTCGTTGTTCCAGGTATATCGGTGACAATAGCTCTTTCTTCGTTTAATAACACATTTAACAAAGATGATTTACCAACATTTGGTTTGCCTATTATAGAAACCTTAATTCCCTCTCTGATTACCTTACCAAATTCAAAAGACTTTATGAGAGCATCTATTTTATCAGCCAAAATAGAAATATCACAAAGAAGTTTTTCGGAAGCGATCTCTTCCATATCATCTTCAGGAAAATCTACAATAGCCTCGATATGAGCTATGAAAGATAATATCTCTGCTCTTATAAGTTTTATTTCATCGTTAATGCTTCCAAGCGATTGTTTCATTGCTGAATCCATGGATAAATCTGTCTTAGATATTATTATATCCTGAATAGCTTCAGCCTGTGTTAAGTCGATTCTTCCGTTTAAAAAGGCACGTTTTGTAAACTCACCTGGTTCAGCAAGCCTTGCACCATTTTTTATGACTTCTTTCACGATTTTATCAGCAGCTATAATTCCACCATGGCAATTAATTTCTACAACATCCTCGGCAGTATAGCTTTTAGGGGATCTCATATAAGACACCAATACCTCATCTATTACATTTTCATTATCAACAATAAATCCATATTTTATAGTATATGGCTTAAATTCCTCTATAGTTCCGAATTTTTTGTTTCTAAAAATTTTAAATAATATACCTAGTGAATGAGCACCAGATAACCTGATAATTGAAATCCCAGATTCTCCTATTTGCGTTGCAATAGCACAAATGGTATCAAAATCTCTCAATATATTACCTCCCTTACAATCAACTTAAAAAAAGAAAGCTATTAAGCTTTCTTATACTCAACAATTACTCTTCTATTCGGCTCTTCACCTTCACTATAAGTTATTATATTAGGCAACTCTTGCAAAGAGGAATGAATTATACGCCTCTCATACGGGTTCATAGGTTCAAATCTCTGAGGTTTTTTGTATTTTTTAGCATTATCAGCAAACTTAATTGCCAATCTCTTTAAAGTCTCTTCTCTCTTCATCCTATAGTTTTCTATATCAAGTATCACTCGCTTAAACTCTTCAGTATTATCTTTGTTTATAACTAAACTGACTAAATATTGCATTGAATCTAAAGTATCTCCATGATGTCCAATTAAGAGAGCCATATTTGGAGATACCACATTTATGTATAAAGTATCGCCTTTTTCATTTATTTTAATTTCAGCTTTAATCTTCATGGCATCTAAAATATTTCTTAAAAAAAATTTAGCTTCAAGTACAAAATCCTTTTTAACAGTGACTTTAACCCGAGCAGGTTTAACACCAATTAAGTTAAAAAGTCCCCTGCTCCCTTCTTCAATCACATCAATATCTACTTTATCCCTTGTCAAGTTTAATTCTTTGAGAGCACTTTCAACAGCATCTTCCACTGTTCTACCTGTCATTTCAATTACTTTCATAAAAAATACTAACCCCCAATGTTAAATTGTTTTCTTTTTCAGTTCTTCTCTATCTACCATCCATTTAATAATATAATTTTGAGCTATATAAAGCAAATTACTAATAAAATAATAAAGAACAAATGATTGATTAGTTACAAAACAAAAATAAGCTATAAAAACAGTAAAGGATAAATTCATTATTTTGGGATCTATTCCACCTTCAACTTTTCCAGTTTTAGGATTTCTTTGAGGTTGGGGCTGCGTTTGCGCACTTGATTTAGTCATTAAGTACTGAGTGATAATAGTAAGCACTGGCATAATAAAATATGTAAAATCAGTATAATTTTTACTTAAAGTACCATTTAAACTTTTTATAAAGAGAAATCCTATATTATCTAATATTGGTAAATTCCTAAAAGCAGCAAACATAGCTATCATAAAAGGAAATTGAAGAAGCATAGGTATACATCCACCTAAAGGGTTAATACCATTTTTTTTATATAAATCCATGGTCTCTTTTTGGAGTTTTTGCGGATCATTCTTATATTTATCCTGAAGTATTTTAACTTCCGGTTGAACTTTAGAAGTTTTCATCATTGATTTTGTACCGTTTAATTGTAATGGAAATAAGATAATCCTAACAATAATTGTAAAAAATATTATTGCAAGACCGTATGTAATGTTGTCATTTTTAATAAACATGTCAAGAAAATTATAAAGACTAGTCAAAGCAGAAGTCATAAATGTATTTAAAAAGCCCAATGAAATTCCTCCTACATGGAAAATATTATTCTTAAAATTATTTTAAAGGATCATATCCACTTTTTGAAAATGGATTGCACCTAATTATCCTCTTAATAGCAATCAAGCTTCCTTTAAAAGCTCCATACTTTTCAATGGCAAGAAGCGAGTATTCTGAACACGTGGGTATAAATCTACAACAAGGTCTTTTATTTGGTGAAATGTATTTTCTGTAAAATTTTATGAATTTAATGAGCATTATTTTCATCGATTAAAAAATCCTCCTTCAAAAAACCCACCTTTACTAACAAGTGCAAAACTGATTGCTTAATTTCAATAAAAGTACATTTACTAGATTTTGATCTTGCGATAAATATCAAACTATATCCGTTTTTTAAAGCCGTTCTTTCTTTTAAAATATTTCTGTAAGATTCGTAAATCAATCTTCTCACCCTATTTCTAGTAACGCTCTTACCAACTTTTTTACTAACAGATATACCTAATTTATTATGACCATCTGTTCTTTTAAAGATATAAACGACTAAATTTTCATCGTTTATTGAATTTCCGTTCCGATAAATGAATCTAAACTCTTTGTTTTTTTTTATCTTCTCGATCTTCATGCATTTACCTAAAAATTACATAAAGAGGCCACGTGCAGTGACCCCATTATAGTGTTAATCTTTTTCTACCTTTTAATTTTCTTCTTTTAAGAACATGCCTTCCATTCAATGTGCTCATTCTCTTTCTAAAACCATGTACTTTTTTCCTTTGTTTCTTTTTTGGTTGGTATGTCATAAACATATGGGACACTCCCTTCATATGATATTATATGAAATATAAAGTCAAATGTTTCTATATCGGATATAATTATAATTGCTACATTAAGCTATGTCAAGGAAAACAATTTGCAACAGTTTTTATATATTTTATTGAATAGTTATATTTATTTTGATATTATAAAATTAAAGTTATTCACAGCTGTGCATAACTTTATCCACAACTGTGGATAAGTTGTGGATAACTTGTTGATAACCATGTGAATAAAATGTTAATAAAGGTCAATATTATTATTATACATATTGTAAATACTAAATAGTTGTTGTGGATAATTTATTTCAAAAAAACTGTTGATAACTTTATTTATAAATACTTTATCCACATGTTATTAACAGCTTATCCACATATTATGCACATGTTAATAATTGTCAAAAAAATTATCAACATAATTATCAACAGTTTTTGATAAGTTATCAACAGTTTTTAACGTGTTATCAACATATTATGCACATGTTATCCACATGAAAAATTTCCCAAATCATATTCTTATATTACTCTATGCTCAGGAGGATAAAAAATGAATGAAAATTTAGTAGAAATTTGGGAAAAGGCCATAGAATTTATGATGTCAGATTTAGATATAACAAAAGTTCAATATGATACTTGGATTAAAAGGTTGGAACCTTTTGAATTATCAGATAATATAATAAAGTTGAAAGCACCAGCCAAAGCAATCATAAAAACTATTAACGATAGGTTCATATCCATTATCGAGACATCCATAAAGGCTGTAACAAATGAAGAATATTCAGTAGAAGTAATTCCAGTTGAAGTCGAAAGCTTAGAAGATGAGACTTCGGCCACTTTACTTTTAGAAAAAACAGTTGAAGGTGAAGAAGAGGTTTTAAATGTCGATACCAAATTAGAAGTCAGCGATTCAAAATTAGAAGATGAAGATAACAAATTAGACAAAACTCAGTTCGAAGATAATGTAACATTAAATTCTAAATATACTTTTGATTCCTTTGTTGTTGGAAATAGCAATAGGTTTGCTCATGCCGCCTCTCTTGCTGTTTCAGAAGCCCCTGCAAGAGCTTATAATCCTCTGTTTATATATGGTGGTGTAGGTCTTGGTAAGACTCACCTTATGCATGCTATTGGTCATAATATACTAAAGAATTTTCCAGGGACTAGAGTATATTATGTATCATCCGAAAAATTTACAAATGAACTCATCAATGCGATAAAGGATGATAAAACTATTAAGTTTAGGAACAAATATCGCAATGTAGATGTCCTCCTAATTGATGATATTCAATTCATAGCTGGTAAGGAGAGTACTCAAGAGGAATTTTTCCATACATTTAATGACCTTCATGATGCAGTAAAACAGATAATCATATCCAGCGATAGACCACCAAAGGAAATCCCAACCTTAGAAGATAGGTTAAGATCTAGATTTGAATGGGGATTACTCGCAGATATTCAGCCTCCTGACTTTGAAACCAGAATGGCAATATTAAAA
Source organism: Oscillospiraceae bacterium (assembly GCA_009785875.1). Classification (GTDB taxonomy): domain Bacteria; phylum Bacillota; class Clostridia; order Clostridiales; family Clostridiaceae; genus WQUF01. The sequence continues at coordinate 17,257 of WQUF01000249.1, forward strand.
AAGAAGTCTGACATGGAAAACCTCGATATCCCAAATGAAGTGATGGGTTATATAGTCACCAAGATTAAAACAAATATAAGAGAACTTGAAGGAGCATTGACCCGAGTAATCGCATATGCAACCCTTACAAACCAGGGTATAAATTTAGATATGGCTACAGAAGCACTAAAAGATATTATAAGCGGTAAAAATCCAAGGCAAATAACTATAGAATTAATATTGGATGTGGTATCTAATTATTATAACTTAAGAATAGAAGATTTTAAAAGCTCAAAGAGAACAAGAAACATCGCTTTTCCAAGGCAAATAGCTATGTATTTATGCAGAAAGCTCACTGACATCTCTCTTCCAAAGATTGGTGAGGCTTTTGGGGGAAGAGATCACTCTACTGTAATTCATGCATATGATAAAATATCTACTAAATTAAACGATGATGAAAATCTTCAAAATGCAATTAGCGATATTGAAAGAAAACTATCAAACTTATAGCGAAATTATACCGAAATTTTATCCACAGAACCTGTGGATAAAATTGTGGATTACTGTGGATAACTTTTTTTGCTCATTTTTTTATCCACAGGGGTGTGGATAAAATCAAAAGTTATCAACATTTTATCCACAGGCAATTATGGGTTCAAACTAAGTAGTACGAAGGCTTACAAAAAGTTATCAACATATCCACAGCCCCTACTACTACTACTATATTTATATAGTCTTTTTGTTTTTTTTTTGGTAAAAACGAAAAAATCAAAACCTGTGGATAACTTTATCCACAGGGCTAAAATTGGGGGTAAAATTATGAAGTTTTTTTGTGATAAAAATGTATTAAATGGAAAAATTTCCATAGTACAAAAGGCAATATCTAACAGAACTACCATGCCTTCACTGCAAGGAATTCTCATAAAAGCAAAAGATGAAAAAATTACCATGATCGGTTCAGATTTAGATTTAACCATTGAAACTGAATTTAGCTCTAATATCGAGGAAGAAGGTACAATACTTGTAGAATCAAGATTATTTGGAGATATCATTAGAAAATTGCCTAATGAAACTGTTAAAATAGAAAATAAAGATAATTTAATCCAAATTACGTGCAAAAGAGCTACATTTAACCTTGTATGTTTAAATAAAGACGATTATCCTACTTTGACGACAATTTCAAGTGCAGATAGTTTTAAGATTTGTGAATGCATTTTAAAAGATATCATAAGGAATACGATTTTTTCTGTATCTCAAGAAGAAACTAGACCTGTTTTAACTGGTATTCTTTTTGATATTAATGAGGAACATTTAAATTCAATCGCATTAGATGGCTATAGATTAGCATTTAGTTCTGAAAACATTAAATCTAACTTTAGCATAAAAGAAATTATCCCTGGTAAAACACTCACAGAATTAAACAAGTTATTAACAGACTGTGAAGAAGTTGTTGAAATGTCTTTTGATAGAAATCATGTATTATTTAAGACAAAAGATATAAAAGTGATGTCGAGGCTCTTAGAAGGTGATTTTGTAGAATATAATAACATAATACCAAAAGAATTTGAAATCATATTTTCTATCAATAAAAACGAAATACAAGAATGTATTGAGAGAGCTTCTTTAGTCACTCGAGATGGAGATTCAAATACCAGTTTAGTAATTTTTAATATTAAAAATAATTCCTTAGAAATCAAATCAGAGTCAAAACTAGGTAATTTTAGCGAAGAATTAGATATAAAAAATATAAAAGGTTCTTCTTTGAGAACTGCATTTAATGCAAAATATCTCCTGGATGTCTTTAAAGTAATGGATTCAGAAGATATAACCATGAACTTTAATACTGCTGTGACACCTTGTATTATAAAAAAACTTGATGATGAATCAAATATATATTTAATACTTCCTGTGAAAATATCTGCTTAAAAATAAAAAAAGTGGTCAATAATTAAAATAGTGCATAGATATATTAACGATTAATTTTTCAAAATTAAATTTAACATTAATCTATATGGACATAATCATTTTATGTTATAATAGTACAGGTGTGTTATGAATATAGAAAAAATTAATTTGGTTAATTTTAGAAACTATAAAAATTTAAATATAGATTTTTCAAGTAAAATAAACATGATTATTGGTGATAATGGTGAAGGAAAGACAAATATCTTAGAGAGCATATACCTCTTATCCTATGGAAAATCTCATAGAACAAGAAAAGACAAAGAATTAATAAATTGGAATAAGGAATATTTATACATAGAATCATTATTTAAAACAAATAGATTAGACAAATTCATTGAATTTAAAATATTTAAAGACGGAAAAAAAGCTATAAACATAAACAAAATTAAAGTATCTTCAATCTCTGAACTAATTGGAGTTATCAATGTTGTATTTTTTTCTCCAGAAGACTTAAAAATCGTAAAAGATTCACCAAATGTCAGGAGAAAGTTTTTAGATTTAGAAATTTCAAAATTAAAAAAAAAATATTATATTGATTTAGTCAATTACAACAAAGTTTTAGATGAAAAAAATACCTTAATAAAAATGAGCAAGAATATTGACTTAAAATTACTCGATATATATGACTACAAACTTGCCGAGCTCTCATATAATATAATAAATGCCAGATTGTGGTATCTAGCTAATTTAAATAAATATGGAAAACAGATACATAAAGATATAACAAATTCAAAAGAAGATATTAAATTCATCTATGAAAATGACACATATAAAAGCCTTTCTGTTGAAAATTTATATGAAAAAAATGTGAAAAACAGAAATATAGATTTTATAAAAGGGTATACAACTTTTGGACCACATAGAGATGATTTTCAAATTGACATTAACAATTTTGATGCCAGGAGTTTTGCATCCCAAGGTCAACAAAGAACAGCAGTATTAACGATTAAATTTGCGGCTATAGAAATTATTAAGAAAGAGGCTGAAGAATATCCGATACTTCTTTTAGATGATGTTTTATCAGAACTAGATTCAAATAGACAGAACTTTATCATACAATCGATGAAAAATATTCAAACGCTTATTACTTCTACTGAAATAGGTCAATTGAAAAGTTCAATTAGCGATTTAAAACTATATTTAGTAGACAATGCTAATATAACAATATTAAATGACCATTAAGGGGGATTTATGTTTCTTCATTTGGGTGAGAATGTGATGATTAGAACAAAGGATATAATTATGATTTTTAATATAGAAACTTCCTCCTACAGCTCTGATACTACAAATTTTCTGAAACTTGCTGAAGAAGATGGGTTTGTTGAAAAGATAGGACGTGAGAAGCTTAAATCTTGTGTAATTGCAGAAGTAAGCAGAAAATCAAAAGTATTTTTATCCCCAATATCTTCAGTCACTTTATTAAAGCGTATAATATAATTTTGCAAATAGCTTATATTAATCATTGGAGGTTGAAAATGCCTGATAAAGACATAGAAAAATATGATCAAGATCAGATTCAAATACTTGAAGGTCTTGAACCTGTACGAAAAACACCAGGGATGTACATCGGCAATACTAGCAAAAGAGGGTTACATCAGCTCGTTTATGAAATAGTTGATAACAGCGTCGATGAAGCTTTAGCTGGATTTTGTACTGAAATTGAAGCCTATATTCACAAAAATAATTCAATCACAGTGAAAGACAATGGAAGAGGTATGCCTGTTGGTATACACAGCAAAACTGGAAAATCTTCAGTTGAAGTGATCATGACAATACTTCATGCAGGTGGTAAATTTGGAGGAGGAGCGTATAAAATTTCAGGCGGACTTCATGGAGTAGGTGCTTCAGTAGTAAATGCGTTATCAAAAAAATGTACAGTAGTTGTAAGAACCGAAGGCAAAATTTGGAAAATTGAATTTGAAAGAGGAATACCACTCTACGAATTAAAGCAGATAGGTGAAACTAAAGAAACTGGTACCACTACTTATTTTGAACCAGATGATGAAGTATTTGATGAATTAGAATTTGATCTTGAAGTGTTATCTCAGAGGCTAAGAGAATTAGCTTTTTTAAATAAAGGTCTTAAGATTATACTCCATGATGAAAGGATTGAGAAACATTTTACCTTTCACTATGAGGGAGGGATTAAGGAATTCGTAACTTACTTGAATAGAAATAAATTGACTCTGCATCCTGAACCTATTTATTTCGAGGGTGTTAAAGATGATGTGGATGTAGAAGTTGCACTTCAATTTAACGATAGTTACAACGAGAGTATTTTTTCATTTGCAAATAATATTGCAACAATAGAAGGTGGAACTCATTTAGTTGGATTTAAAAATGCGCTAACAAAGGAATTCAACGATTATGCAAAAAAGTACTCTTATATAAAAGATTCAGATAAGAATTTATCTGGAGACGATATTAGAGAGGGACTAACTGCTATTATCTCTGTGAAAATTTTCAAGCCACAATTTGAAGGGCAAACAAAAACAAAGCTGGGAAATGTTGAAGTTAGATCCATAGTAGATTCAATAACTTCTGAAGGTTTGAATTATTTTCTTGAAGAAAATCCAACTATCGGAAAGCCAATAATTGAAAAGGCTTTAGTGGCTCAAAGAGCTAGGGAAGCTGCAAGAAAAGCGAGAGAATTAACGCGTAAATCTGTTTTAGAAAGAAGCTCGCTTCCAGGAAAGCTTGCTGATTGTTCATCAAAGGATCCTAAAGATTGCGAAGTTTATCTTGTGGAAGGGGATTCTGCCGGTGGATCTGCTAAGCAAGGAAGGGATAGAAAGTTTCAAGCTATACTTCCACTTCGTGGAAAGATAATGAATGTTGAAAAAGCAAGGTTGGATAAGATATTAGGTTATGAAGCCATAAGGTCAATAATTACTGCAATTGGAGCAGGGATCAGCAAGGAATTTGATATAGAAAAGATAAGGTATTATAAAATCGTAATAATGACCGATGCTGATGTTGATGGTTCTCATATCAGAAATTTACTTTTGACATTTTTTTATAGATACATGAAAGAATTGGTAGAGACAGGGCATGTATATATTGCTCAGCCACCACTTTACAAGATAGAAAAGGATAAAAAAACTCATTATGTGTATAGGGATAAAGAATTAGAGAAATTATTAAAAGATTTGGGTGGTAAGGATAATAATACTAGAATCCAGAGGTATAAAGGTCTTGGCGAAATGAATGCTGAACAATTGTGGGATACAACTATGAATCCTGAAAATAGAACGCTTCTCCAAGTTTCAATCGACGATGCAATAGTTGCTGATGAAATAATCACCATCCTGATGGGGGATAAGGTTGAACCTAGGAGATTGTTTATCGAAGAAAATGCTACAAAAGCTGTGAACATTGATGTTTAAATTTTATATAGATCTCTAGAATATGAGGTGTAACAATTGATTGAAGAGGAAAATATACTACAAGTAGACATAAGCAGTGAAATGAAAAAGAGCTTTATCGACTATGCCATGAGCGTAATCGTCAGCCGTGCACTCCCAGATGTGAGAGATGGATTAAAGCCTGTACATAGAAGAATCCTGTACTCTATGTATGAATTAGGAATTACTCCAGATAAATCATATAGAAAATGTGCAAGGATAGTTGGAGATGTTCTCGGTAAATACCATCCACATGGGGATACTGCCGTTTACGAATCATTAGTTAGAATGGCTCAGGATTTTTCTATGAGGTATTTACTTGTTGATGGGCATGGTAATTTTGGATCTGTCGATGGTGATGGTGCTGCTGCTATGCGTTATACCGAAGCAAGGATGCATAGAATATCAAATGAAATGCTCAGGGATATAGGCAAGGATACTGTGGATTTTATTCCAAATTTTGATGGTGAGGAACTTGAACCAATAGTCCTTCCATCTAGATTTCCAAACCTATTAGTGAATGGATCTTCTGGAATAGCTGTAGGTATGGCTACAAATATACCACCTCATAATTTAGGGGAGATTATCGATGGGCTTGTTATGCTCATTGAAAATAAAGATGTAACAATAAAAGAATTAATGACTAAAATTTTAGGACCTGATTTCCCTACTGCTGGTATAATATTGGGTAAGGCTGGTATTAGAGAGGCATACGAAACTGGTAGAGGAAAGATCGTAGTTAGAGCAAAATCAGACATCATTGAAGAAAAAGGACGACAGACCATAATATTTACTGAGATTCCTTATCAAGTGAACAAAGCAAAGCTAGTTGAATACATTGGAGAACTTGTTAAAGATAAAAAAATCGAAGGCATTTCAGATTTAAGAGATGAATCTAGTAGAGAAGGCATGCGAATTGTAGTCGAGATTAAGAAAGATTCTAATGCAAATGTAGT
>WQUF01000250.1 GCA_009785875.1 Oscillospiraceae bacterium
GACGAGAATACTAAGCTCTTCTTGGAAAAGCAAGGAAGAGGAGAAGATTATATGGAGTTATCAGCTGATCCTGATGCTGTATACGATGAAACTCTACTCATCGATTTAAATGAAATAACTCCTTTAATAGCATTTCCTCATAGCCCCGACAATGTAAAGCCTATCCCAAAGGATGAGAAAATAAAAATAGATCAAGTCATGATAGGATCTTGTACTAATTCATCCTATACTGATTTAATTAAAGCTTCTAAAATATTAAACGGCAATAAAGTCAATGAGAATGTAGATTTAGTAATCGCTCCTGGTTCAAGCAATATCATCGAAATGCTAGCTGAAAACGGGGCATTGTCTACTTTTATAAAGAGCGGTGCTAGGATATTAGAGGCTGGATGCGGTCCTTGTATAGGTATGGGGCAAGCACCTAGATCAAAGGGAAAATCTTTAAGGACAATAAATAGAAACTTTAAAGGAAGATCCGGAACTTTTGACGCAGAAGTTTATTTAGCAAGCCCTGAGACGTGCGCTTATTCGGCAATCAAAGGCTATATAGCAGACCCAAGCGATCTAACAATAGATTTAAGCATCGATTTACCTTGTAAATTTTCAGTTTATGATAATTATTTTATATACCCATTAAGCGACGATGAAAGAAGAAAAATCAATCTAGAAAAAGGACCTAACATTGGAACTTTTCCAATAAATCATGAGTTAAAAGATGAGATTAGTGGAAAAATAATATTAAAGCTCAAAGATAATATAACCACTGACGATGTAGTTCCGTCCAACGCTAATATGCTAAAATTCAGATCCAATATTGAAAAATTATCTCAATACGCATTTACCACTATCGTTCCAGATTTTAAGGAAAGATGTGAAAAGGATAATGGTGGATTTATTTTAGCAGGTGAAAACTATGGTCAGGGATCCAGCAGAGAACATGCAGCCCTAATACCTTTATATCTTGGAATTAAAGGAGTAATAGCAAAATCTTTTGCTAGAATTCACAAAGCAAATCTCATTAATTCAGGAATACTCCCCCTTGAACTTGAGTCTACACAAGATTATTTGAGTATTTTTGAGATGGATGAAATAAAGATAAAGAATTTAGTCGAATCCATGGATAGTGGAAAAGTGACATTAATAGTAAATAATAGTTTAAGAATAGAGACGAATCTATCTTTGTCTCAAAGGGAAAAGGATATCCTTAAAAAGGGTGGCTACTTAAATTATGCTAAAAGTTTATAAAAGGAGAATATTAAATGGATGGTTTAAATAAATTGTATGAATTATCAAAAAATAATTCTGTAATTGATAAAAAATTATATGAAAATTACGATATAAAATATGGCTTAAGAAATAAAAACAAAACTGGGGTTCTTATAGGCATATCTAAAATCTGCTGCGTTGAGGGATATATCGAAGGATTGGATATGGAACATGAAGCTAAAATACCAAAGGATGGCGAGCTTTACTATAGAGGTTTAAATATTTTAGATATAATTAAAGATCTAAAATCACAAGGACAGTATTATTTTGAAAATGTGATCTATCTGCTCTTATTTGGAAAACTTCCTGATAGCACAGAACTCGCTGAATTTTTAGATATTTTAAAATCTTTCAGAGATAAAAAGATAGAATTCCCAATTAATACCAGCAGCTCCATGACTAATATGCTTCAAATTGGCGTACTATCTTTATATGCTTATGATAAAAATCCAGAAGAATTTACCTTGGAAAATATGATAGATCAAAGCCTTTTTGTAATGTCACACTTTCCGGAAATTTTAGTAAAATGCTATCTCGGTGATGATTTTGATCCTATAAAATCAGATGAATTGAGAAAAAACAATGCCAGCACAGCAAAGTACTTGCTTACGATGGTCAGAAAAGATGAAGTCTTAGATGAGGAAATTGAACTCTTAGACACTATGCTTCTATTACACGCTGAACACGGTGCAGGTAATAATTCTACATTTACTGTGAGGGTTATGTCCTCTGCATATTCCGATACCTATTCATGCATTTCAGCAGGTATAGGTTCTTTAAAGGGTCATAGGCACGGTGGAGCAAATGCTAAGGTCAGGTCTATGGTGAAAAATATAATGGAAAATATAAATTATGAAAACAAGGATGAGCTAAAGCAATATTTAAGAGATATAATGCATAAAAAAGCTTTTGATAAAACTGGATTTATCTATGGAATCGGGCACGCAGTTTATACCATCTCTGATCCAAGATCTGTATTTTTAAAAGATAAAGCATATGAATTAGCAAAGAAGTACGATACTATGGATGAATACATGCTCTATAAAAACATCGAGGAATTAGCACTTGAAGTGTTTAAAGAAGAAAAAGGAGAGGATTTTAAAATTTGCTCAAATTTGGACCTGTACTCTGGATTCATATATGAGATGTTAAAAATAGATGATTCCTTATTCACTTCAATTTTCTCACTAGCTAGAGTACCATCCTGGTGTGCTCATAGGATCGAGCAGATAATGAACGATAGCAAGATCATCAGACCTAGCTATAAGAGCATGAAGCATAATGATGTTTTATTGACAGAACCTTCAAGAATTTAAATTAAATATATGGGCTATTACAAAATAATAGCTCTTTTATTATTTTAATAAACTTATAGTTCTTTTTTCTTTTCAAATTCATATAATGAAATATAATAATAATATTTTGAGGTATGAACATGAGGGAAATGTTCTACGATGACAATAATGAATTAATAAGTGCTGAATACGAGCTTTGGGATTTTGATGAAAATACGCAAGAGCGCATCAAGAAAGCAATGAGAGAGATTGGTTTTGATAAAATTATCGATATGGATAAAGCTTTTATTCCAAGAGAGGAAGAGCCTTATGTAGAACTCAATCTAGGAGAAATGTTTGGATTGAATACTAATAATGAGGCTCCTGCTCCGAAAAATATATTCTTTAGCAATCAAATTTCTAGTAAAGCAGAGCCTGCTAAACATGCAAATATAAATGATTTAATCATAGATAGCAAAGTTAAATACGACTATAAAATAAAACAGATCCATATATCTAAATTAGTAGATATCAATGAGTCGATTAACTTCTTTCCTTTGCCTAACAATGAAGAGTTTCTGGATTTGATGGAGAGCCTGGAAACCTACGGCGTAATTAATCCTTTTTTGGTCATCAAGAATGGAGAAACCGATCAATACACTGTTGTCTCTGGAAGGTCGAGACTCGCTGCTTTAAATCACTTATATAATGCAAATTTGGACGAGATTTATTCCCATGCGCCATGCATAGTGTTAGATCCTAGCACAAATTCATCAATAATTCAAGGAATAGTAATTGCTACAAATTTAAATTATAAAAAGGTATCAAAAGATGTCCAAATAAAAGCCATATTGCTTTTAGATGAAATTTTAACTAAAAATAAGGCTCATAGAAGTCAAATAAATATCACAAATACCATTGCAGATAAAGCAGGCATATCGAGGACAACAGCAAACACCATCAGAGGATTTAAGAATCTATCTGAAAAAGCTCTTGATTTGTTATATAAAGACCATTTGACTAGAGGAGCTGCAAGAATTTTGTCCATGATTAAAGATAAAAATACTCAGGATATGATAATAGAAAAGCTTGGAAATCATATAAATGACATTCCTAAACTTCAAGAGATGCTTGTTCCACCAAATAGAAAGGTATATGACAAAAATACAAATACCATGGTACCTGATACATGGGAAAAGAAGACAGAGAGAGCTTTAGACAAGGCTCCAAGGTCTACTACAATTATTCTGCACGTAGATTCTAAAGAAGTGGAAGGCATTTTAAAAGCTTTAATTCCTTTGAGAGCGAAAGCAGTTTCAAAGTACCAGACTTTTAAAGAAGGTGAGATAAATAAATACTTCAAGGTGATTTTAAATGACAGCCATATGGAACAGTTTATAAAGAAAGGATATGTGACTCAAGTGACTCTCGATTTAGTTAGAAGCTCTGATTATAAAGAAGTAATCAAACATTCTCAAGGTTACTAATCCACAGCTAAAAGTGTAAAAAAGTAAACTATTCATTATTCAATATTCAATATTCATTATTCATTATTCACTATTACAGGGGTGATGCTAAAAAAACATGGTAACTAAATAGAATACTTGGTGCTAAAGGGTTTGCTGTTTTTAAAAGAGATTATGAAAATAGCTTATTTGTGTTGTGGTTATATAAAAAAATAAGAGTTAACTTATAATATTAAATATTGTGTAATAACTCATTAAATATAGTTTATATCATATCATTATCATGTTATTTATACTTTCTAAATAAAGATCGATTAGGGAATTATTTACAAAAAAAGTAGGCATTTGAAAATGCGTACTATTATTAAAAAAACAGAGTACTTACGTTCATACTCTGCTTTTTCACTGATACATTGTTCACTGTTATTTATCTTCACCAAGACGTTTCATAAGTTCAGCAATAATCGCATCTTTATTAGTAAGCTCTGCTTCTTTTTTTGAAATCACTGAGTCTTTATCTGCAACAACACTCTGCCACTTTTCACGTTCTTCTGATCTTCCTTTTTCTAGGCCTCTTCCTAAACCCTTTTGCTCTGCATCGTATAAAGCCTGAGCTTCATCATGGAGTGCTTTAGATCTCAATCTCTCTAATTCTCTAAATTCCGCTGAAGCTGTAACACTTCGATA
>WQUF01000251.1 GCA_009785875.1 Oscillospiraceae bacterium
GAATCTAATAATTGAAATCATTCTAAACATTATATAGTATCGCTTAAAATAAATCAATGTATAATCCTATTAAAGTTATTAATTAATAGTACTAGGATTGCACTTAATTTATGATTAAAATTTTAATTTATATTCCTCTAATATTTTTACAATTTTTTCAACATCATATTCAATATTTATTCTATTCTTAACCTCTATGCTGTTTATTAGACCTTTTAAATACCATCCAATATGCTTTCGCATTTCAGTAACACCTTTATATTGTCCATAGTATTCAACTTGTCTTCTTAAGTGATAGATGCACATTTCTATTTTTTCTTCAGGTGTCTTTTCAATAAATTCTTTATTATTAAGCTTTGAATTTATTTCCTCAAAAATCCAAGGATTTCCCAAGGCACCTCTTCCCACCATTATATAATCACAACTAGTTTCCTTTAACACAGATAACGCATCTACTCCATTTTTTATATCTCCATTACCAATTACAGGAATTAAAACATTGTCCTTTACATCTTTTATTGCATGTAAGTCTGCTACTCCCTCAAAATATTGTTCTCTTGTCCTACCATGGACAGTTATAGCATCTATCCCACTTTCTTCAAGGGCAAGGGAAAAGGTCACAGCGATATTTTCATTTTTATAAAAACCCTTCCTTATCTTTGCCGTAACTGGTTTAGAAGTTGCTTTTTTTACTTCCCTGACGATTTCACATGCAAGAGCTCTATTCGTTAAAAGAGCTGCACCATCTCCATTTTTAACTATCTTAGGAGCAGGACATCCCATATTTATATCGATAATAGATATCCTATCATCCTTTTCAAAAACCTCACAAGCGTGGCAAAGCACTAAAGGCTCATGACCAAAAATTTGAACAGCAGCTGGAATCTCATTTTCAGAAAAATCTATCATATTGTAAGTCTTTTCATTATTAAAATATATGCCTTTTGCGCTGATCATTTCAGTATATGTCAGTGCACACCCATGATCTGCACAAATCTTTCTAAAGACAAAGTCAGAAACTCCAGCCATAGGTGCTAAAAATGCCCTTCCTGAAATATTAAATTTTGCCATAACTATCTCTCTATATTCCTTTTATAAATAATCTTAAGTCCCTCTAAAGTTAATAGAGGTTCGAATTTCTCAATTACATCAATTCCATATCTGGATACAAGTGTTGACATACCTCCTGTAGCTATTACATGAGGTTTATTTTCGCCTATAGAAATCATCTCTTCTGAGATTTTTTCGACGATGTATTTAACTTGACCAATGATCCCTAAAATAATGCCTGACTGCATGCTAGCCACAGTATTTTTGCCGATTACCTTTTGTGGAAGAACGAGCTCAACTTTAGGCAATTTTGCAGTATTTAAAAATAGAGCATCAGCAGATATCTTTATTCCAGGGCTTATACATACACCTAAGTGTTCACAGTTTTTTGATACAACTGAGAAAGTCGTTGCTGTTCCAAAATCAATCACTATACAAGAATCTTTATATCTCTCAAAAGCTGCTACTGCATTCACAATGAGATCAGCCCCTAATTCTTTTGGATTATCGATTTTAATATTTATGCCTGTTTTAATACCTGGTCCAACCAGCATAGGTATTAAACTAAAGCACTTTCTAATAGCATGCAAAAATGTGTACATTATATCTGGAACAACTGAAGCAACGATAACACCATCGATTTCTCCAGGGCTTATTTTATTTTGTACCAATAAATTATAAATAAACACACATATCTCATCAGATGTTCTATTTGTTTTTGTAGACAATCTAAAAGTCAAAATCAGATCATCTTTATTATATACACCCATGACGATATTTGTGTTTCCGATATTCACAGCTAATAACATGTATTAACCCTCCATATATGAAAAGCACACCCTTTAGGCATGCCCAATTTTCTTCATTTTATTACAATTATTTTTTTCTTGTTACTTGAATTGCCATAACAATTAAAGTAACTAATATGACAGCAGCAATAGCTTCAAAAACACTTCCAATACCCATAACAGTCAATAAAAACCTGCCTGCATCGCTCATAGACATCCTCTCCGTTATTCCTAACACTACTGGATGTAAAAAATAGATAGCTGATATAACTAAAATAGTATTGGTATAAGAGCCAACAAAAGCAGCAACTGAAATAGACCCTTTCTTAAGAATTTTCTTAAGTCCGATATAAACATAATAACTGACAATTCCAATCAATATTCTTGGAATTACAGAAACCAGAGGATCTAAAAAGGCTGGTGCAACTGGGGATGAAGGCGTAATTGCAGCTTGATACATGCTGAATCCACCAAAAATAAGTCCAACAATGCCACCAACAAGCGGTCCTTCTAAAATCCCAGCAACTATTGTAGGAATATGCATTATAGTCACTCCTGCAGGTGTAAGAAAGATAATTCCTAATCCAGTTACCCCTAACATGATGTTTATAGCAGCTAAAAGTCCAATAGTTGCAATTCTCCTTGTGGTCAACAATTTGGTTTTTGGTCTGGAATTGGTCTTTGGTTCGGAATTGATATTTGGTTTGGAATTTGTTTTAATCAATTTACTCTCCTCGCTTTCGCTCTAAAATTTAGATGCAATACGAAATTTTAATAAAAAATATTCAGTTTCAAAATCGAATACCGACGACTTATTTTAACATTTTAAAAACAGTATGTCCATATATTCACAAAAAAATCATAAATTTATAAATTAATATAAATATTTTTATGATATAGTATAATGAAGAAAATAATTTTAATTGTATATTATTTTATATGAGTAGGTGACAATATTGTTAAATGAAAGAGATTCTCTCATAATTTACCTTCAAAAATTAAAAGAAAATAAATTTAAGGTATCAAATCACAATGATTTAAAAAACTATTCTACTCTTATGTTAAAATACATAGGAGATAAAGATCCCGTTCTTCGAGATGATTTGATCTACATTGCTTTTAATAAATGGATTTCAAAATTTAAATATTTTAGTGAAGAAGAACTTTTAAATATTTTAAGCATATCATTAGATAAAGAGCATCTTTTTTTTAAAATTGGTAATACTCAAGATGATTCTGTGTTTACTAGATCTTTTTCAGTTCTAATTGTTTGCCTCATATTAGAGAGGCATAGAGAAAGACCATTTTTATCTGAATCTTTATTTATAGATGTGAAGAATGCGCTTCTTGAATATTATGCTAAGGAAAATGATTTAAGAGGATACGTCGAAAATTATGGATGGGCTCATAGCGCAGCTCATGGTGCTGATGGATTTTTTGAAATAGTGCTTTCAAAGGAGTGCGATGAGGAACTATGCATTTCAATCATGGATTCCATTAAGAATAAATTATTTAATGGGTATTATATTTTTCATGATGAAGAGGATGAGCGTATGGTGGATGTAGTAAATATGATCTATACGAGGAAACTAATTTCAAGAGAGAGATTTGAGACTTGGCTTTTGTTTTTAGTAAAATGTCTCAGCGAGTTTACTGAATTTAAAAAATATATCTGCAGAGTTAATATTAAAAATTTTATGAGAAGTCTATATTTTAAAACTAGGAATTTGGAGTACGACGAAGAATTAGTAGATTATATATTTAATTTAGCTAAAGAGATTTGATACTTAATTTTAGTTATTCAGAGAGGTTAAAATGTACTTTAATCATATAATAAATGGAATAAGGTCTTGGATAGATGTGTACCAATCTATTGAAGCTTTTGAACCTTTGGTGAAAGAAATTTTAAGGAAGCACAATTTGAAATATGATGGAATGGAAAACCTGATTCCAGGTTCAAATGTTGTATTTAAGTTAAAAGATGATATGGTGATAAAAATTTTTTCTCCAGGGGAATCTGGACTTAGTGGGGGAAAGTTATTTTATGTTGAAGAGCCAGCACTGAAACATGCTAAAAGTGTAGGTATCCCTTGTCCAGAAGTACTTTTTTCAGGAACATTTATGGATAGATATTTATTTCCATATATAATAATGGATTATATTGAAGGTCTTAGTTTTATAGAAAAGCGGAAAAATTATACAAGTATTCAAAAGAAGAAATTTGCAGAAGAGATTAAAAAAATTACAAAAGCGATGAATATTCCAATTTTAGATGATTATATTCCAGTGCTTACTAAAGAGGATTGCATGGAAAATTATAGGTGGAATGATGCTCAAAAGTGCTTTTGTGAAGATAGAAAAAAAATTATAAGTGAAATGTCATTTAGTGATTTAGTTTATGTACATGGTGATTTTAAAGCTGCAAATGTAATTATCAGTGATGACGAAAAGATTCATATTATCGATTTTGCAGATAGTCACATAGCCCCAATAGGTTATGAAATGCCTTATATAGTCTTTGGATTGTTTGGATGCGATGAAGAGATGATGAAAGCATACTTTGGTGACTATCAGAATGATGAATTCTATAAAAAGTTGACCAATAATTTGCTTATACATAAATTTGGGATTGGTATCATGTATCAAATCTGTGAATTAGATGATGATTTATTTGACTCAATCATGAGTGTTGGAGACTTAAATGAATTAATTGCAAAGTGCTTACAGGGAGGAGATATATTAATTGATTAATTATTTGATACTCTATTATTAACCATTTTTACAAAAATATAACTTTTAAAATTGTTCTCTTTTTAGTCTTCAAACATATAATAGTAATAAATAATCATTT
>WQUF01000252.1 GCA_009785875.1 Oscillospiraceae bacterium
TCATACCTTCCACACCCTCCTCTTTAAATTTTTGTATGCTGCCATATAAATATGCGTACAACCTTTTAAGTAACCCTATCAATACAACGGTATCTTCATGTGTTAAATTACCAGCCTTTTCGTTATCATCGATACATTTGATGATTCCATCATTTATAAGTGTCTTTAATTTTAAAGCATTCTTTCTCGACGGTTCTTTCTCGATTTCCTTTCTGAGCTTGAGCAAGTATAGCGGTAACAATATAACCAAATGCTGGTTGTTCAGTTCTTCAATGCTGTAATTTAAAAACTTCATAGTCGGTATTTTATATTCATAACTTCCTTGATTTCCAAATTTTAGCTCTAGTATAACGGCATCAGGTGTGTTACTATTGTGTTCAAGAAAAATCACTTTCGATTGCGGAAATTCAAGGATTATTCTGTCATCTTCTATCTTTTTATACTTCAAAGCATCTTGATAGCCGTAATCAAATACTCTTATTGCAATGATATTATCACCTTGGGTTTGTACCTCAATATGAATTTTTTCGACATTATTAACGGTTATGATAGTATCAGATATAGTTTTTTCGAGGTTATCTTTTATATTTTCAGTCCAATTATAGGTTAATTTGCTTCCTTTTGGGAAATTTTTTCCGAAAATTCCATTAATAAAATTAACAACAGCTACATTAGAAAGAGTAAGTATCCTTTTGAATATTTTATCGAATATTTGAGTGGTATTTTCTTCACTTTGAATATTTTTATCGTCCAATTGTCATCACCTGCGACTCTCCTATTACTATTATAACACTTTTACGTGGACATTGTTAATTAAAATAAAAGAGTAATTTAATCCCAATCTTTATTTTTTTTATGATTCATTTTACCAAAGAACAATGAAACAATTATTAAAAATTTAATATACTATACTTAAAGAAGTATTTATTTATGGTAAACAGAACATATATTTGGTATAATGGATATAATAAAGATAAAAAGGAGAAAAACAATGGGACAAATTTTTTGGGCTTGTGCTTATGATATTGAAAATAAAAAATGCTTTGTAAAGGATGCTGATAAATTCCATGCAAACTGCTTCTCTTGCAGTGGTACAGTTGTTTCGATACATTACCTGTTACGTCAAAAACCATATCATATTATGTGGGGTGGAGGGTATATAGTTATTCATGATTATCTTAAACATGTTTCACGAACTGAGGTTTTGCTTGGCATATCTACATATGAAGACTATGAAGATTTTGAACGTAACAACGAGGATCTCAAAGAAAAAAGCTACTATGACAAGGTTAAGTTCATAGATGAAAACAACAAGCTGTGGGAAAAATTACATGTGTTAGACGAAGCATTGATATATTTTGATTGGGAAAATACCCGCTCTGTGAAATATAGTGGATATTTGATAAACCATACAAAAAAACTAGCTGTAGACCTTACGGATTACTACGAACAGTCAAGATTTTTGAGTGATAATGGAATTGATATGTGTATAGACGCTGTTCCTGTATTGACAGAAACTGGAGGTGGCACAGAAATGGCTTTATTTGATGGTGTATGCACTGATTCAACAGAGGAACTCAGTAGATCATGGTGTGGCGACTTATTACAAATCGTTCCTGACTTACCAACAGATTTTGAGGTTATAAATTGTTGTTTCGCCGAAATTTGGTGTAAAGCTGAATATTGCTATAAGAAATTCGGTGTTAATGAAAAAGGTCTTTTGCTTAAAAATGAAAGTGGCGAACTGTATAAAGCTGCCCCACTTGGTATTTTAGGTGATCGTGGTTTACCAAGCCATATCAAAGTAGAATTAACTAAAGATAAAATTAGATATATTCCTGAATATGATTTTCATCTATTCATTTGATGATCCCGTCATTTATAAGTGTCTTTAATTTTAAAGCATTCTCTTTTGACGGTTCTTTCTCGATTTTAGAAAATTAATCACAGTGATTTTTTTAGTCATCTCCATTAGGAGTTTTTGATCTAATTATCACTGTGATTTTTTTCTACCATGTCTAGTCACTAGTCACTAGCCACTAGTATTTATCCTTAATTAGTAAAAAATAACTAAATATTGGTATCAAAGATAAATATTTGAAAATAATATAATACAGAATATTATTTGTGCAATAATACTACTTACTGTGTAAAGTAAAAAGGAGGCTTATTGTTAATGAAGCATAAGAAAAATGAAAAAAATGGAATTATTATCTTAGCAGTTGCAATAACAATCTTATTTACTATTTTGAAAACAGATGCTTATGGTCAGCAAATAGACAATAATCAACACAAAATTAATATATTTAATACCCATGATGATATCAGCGTTACATTGAACAATAACTTTATATCTCCAGATAATTGGGAAATTGGTTCCAGCATTAACAATCAAGTCTCAGTCACCAACCTCAATGATAGCAAAGACTTTGTCTTTGCCAGGCTTCAGTTTAAAGAATATTTAGAGTTCGACCAGCGTTCTATGGTTGTGGATGCTTCTTCAAACCCTATTTTCTTTGCAACTTGGGGAACTGGTCCAAAAATCGGTCAATATATGCTGTGGAAGGATAAGCCTGCTGACTACAATTATACTAGTTACACTGTGAATGGTGAAAATTACTGTAGGATACAAGAAACCGAATTGAAAAACGGTATTTTTGGGAAAACGATGTATGAAAGAATACCCTTCGTTGTGTTTGGTACTGCAGCGAAAGCTCCTTATTCACAACAACACAGCATCCAAAGCGATACTAATCCAGTATGCAAGTACAATATAGCAGAATGGAATAATACAGCAGGTACACCTACTAGAAGCGGCAACATAAGAAGCGAAAATAATACAGGTACACCTACTAGAAGCGGCAACATAAGAAACGAAAATAATACAGGTACAATTGCTATATCCGATTTTATCAGCTGGACGATGGGTACAAATGTTATCACAATGCGTGACTGGATAGATGGCGGTGCTATTATAAATGAAGTCTCTCTGGATCCCATGCAGTTAGGTGATTTCTGGGTTGTTGATCCTGATGGATGGATTTATTGGGCTAATATGATAAGACCAGGTAGTACAACATCCAATGTTATTGAATCCATTAAACTAGATAATATGCCAACCAATGCAATTGATTTAGAATACCATATACATGTGGATATGGAGGTATGTACTCAAGATGAACTTAGCACTACAGCAGCAGAATGGGGTGATACTTCCAGCACAAATGGCAAGAGTTTGATTAGTGAACTAAAGAATCTTGTACTTATTAATTTGGAAATCTCTAGGGAGGAGGGGCGTTCATTCGAAAATATAAAATCTTAATACATACAGTAAAAGTTCTACTAATTGCGTGCTTCATTTTTCCAATGTTGATTACTGATACGCTAGCTTGGAAAGACAACGATCAACATAAATCTGATGTTTTAGAAAGCCACAATAATACATACGATGATAATTTATTTTTCCATAGCATAGAAAATGTGCAAAACCTGTTACCACAAGCTGGTGACCAGGACTGTCTACGCTTTTATACTGGCAACAATATTTACCTTTTGCTCTTAATCGCAATAATGTTTATTAAGCTATTTAAGTATTTGCTCAATAATGCGTGGCAAAAAATAAAAAAATAAGGCAAATATAAAATCAGAAGACAAGCCTACCAAAAATAAGACGGATTTACTTATTTACACTCAAAATGATTTAGTTACGAATAATTTATAGGGATTTAATAGATACTACATTTAACACCCACTATAATAAAATAGGGGGGGATTCTATAGCAATCTTGACTGATTGGATATAAGGTTAAGCCAATACTTTTTTATTTAAAAAAGGGGACATATCTTATTCTATTTTAATAATAAATGTGGTGCTTTTATGATGAAGAAGAAATTTTTACTAATATTTTTAATTTTAAGCTTAATCTTTAAATTAATCGCAACTAGTGGATTTATGTTATTCACCGACTTAGTTCAGAAAGACATGTCCTCAATTTCAGGGACAGTATCTATAAGCTTGGTGGACGAAGTGATGGATGAGTATAGCCATACAAAATCTTTCAAGATTGAGTCGAATGGAAATCTTCCCACATATGTTAGAATCAAGTTAATACCAACTGTTGAATATTTTGATGATTCAGTAGATGATTGGATAATAACAGATATACCTCGATCTGATATATCAATTACTGTAGATGCACAGGATTGGATTTTAAGTGATGGATACTATTATTATAAGGATATTTTGCTTGAAAATGAAAAGACCACTGATGTCATTATATCATGTGGCGTAATAATACCAAAAACTATATCTTATGAAAATATTAGAGTTAGTATAAAAACTATATTTGAATCGTGTCAAGCTAGAAATGAATTATGGAAAGATGAGTTTGATATAGATTCTCTGCCTGAAGGCGTTGAAACAATCGATTATTAATTTACTAATAGGTATACATTATTAAAGTTTAAAGTTCATGGCTAAACTCCATGAACTTTTTTTAGTCCAAAAACATATAATAGTAGTAGTAAATAATCATTTGGAGTGAAATAATGAGTACAGATATAAAATCCATAAACGACAATATAAGTGTAATTATTGGGGACGATTTGTTGCCTCATTGTACTTTAGAGAAATTTACTTCTAATACCAGAATAGAGCATATAGACATCTGCAGTTCTTCTCCTGAAG
>WQUF01000253.1 GCA_009785875.1 Oscillospiraceae bacterium
TTTATTGCCATTTATATTCGAAACTGCATATATATAGTTGCCATCTGTTTTTACGATATCTCCTTCGTCTACTCCTGCTACTTGAGTATTTGTACTGGAAACTGAAACAGCACTAGCACTACTTGTTGTATTCATAGCCATAGAAGCTTGAGGAGCCTCAGCAGGTGCAGGTGCAAACTCAGGTGCTGCTACAACAACATCCTCATTCATAGTATAAAGATATGGATCCCTGGTTGTGCTTTCAGTCCCTAAAATCTTCATATAAATTTGCTTTAATTCATCGTAAGATTTAAGCCTTTGCTCCTTTGAAGATACCGCTACTGTAGAATATGCAGTTATTGATAAAAACAATGATGATATTATGACAAAAGAAAATAGCTTAAAAAATTTGATCTTTTTTAACTTCATAAAAAGTACCTCCTTAAATATTTAAAAATGAAATGCAGATTCATCTTTTGTACTTTAGGCACTTTTTTAAGGCTTTCTCATAGGATTTATTTAATCTGGAAATTTCATACTTTTAGGGAAATCTGAAGTGCTTAATATTAATTTTTCTTAGGTGCTTTATCCATATTTAGTTGAACATATATATAGAGTATTTATGCCTTGATTTTGTTGCAACTAATATTTTAATTTTAATCAAAGATACATTCTCCCAAAATAAAATTTTATTATATATTCTCCCTTTTCTATTATATTTTTATTCTGACTTTTTCCTAAGATTAAAATTTTTGAATTCATTGGTTTTTAATTCTAATTTTTTGTTATCTATATATAAAGAGTTATTAATTCTGAAGAGTGTTGCAAAAAAAAAAATTTTTTTTAATATTTTTAGAAAAATATATTATATTCCAAAAAATTCTATTTATTCCATCTATAACCAATAAAAAATATCCTATGTTTTTTAAAAAACATAGGATTAAAAATATTATTATGACATTCTCTCCTCAATATTCCTTTTTTTATATATTTGTTTTATCTAATATTTGGATTTAAAGGTTTAAAAGGTTTATTTGATATATTATTTCTTATACAGATGCTAAAAAAATTAAAACTGTTGCAAATAATTTACATTTTTTTAAAATATTTTTTAAAATATAATAATCTTATATATCTACTTTATAGCCGACTCCCCAAACTGTTTTAATTATTTTTGGGTTATTAGGCTCTCTTTCAATTTTACCTCTAAGCCTTCTTATGTGAACCATAACAGTATTATCTGATGCAAAATATTTCTGATTCCAAACAGATTCGTATATACTTGTAACACTTAAAACTTTGCCGTGATTTTTAACTAAAAGCTCTAAAATAGAAAATTCAATGGGAGTGACCTTTATGTATTTATTATCCATAGTGATGATTCTCTTTTTTAAATCGATCACCAGGTTCTCAATTTCAATAATATGTGAATTTTCTTCTTTAGAAAGCTTAACCTCTTCCTTTTTTAAAAATGATTTTATTTTTTGCATAAGTTCCTCTTGCGTAAATGGTTTCATTATATAATCATTTGCCCCAATATTTAAAGCTTGAGTTTTGTCAAAATATTCTCCTTGTTTTATCAATAAAATGATTGATACATTTCCAGATCTTTTTTTTATTTCTCTCAAGATTCTTTCTCCATCCAAAAGTGGCATAATTAAATCAATTACTATAAGGTGAACAGATATTTTCTCTAAAATGTCAATAGCAACTTTTCCGTCTTCTGCAGTAAGGACATTAAACCCTGCATTTTTAAGATTAATCTTAATAGCATTTACAATATCCTTTTCGTCATCTACAACAAGAATAGTTTTCACATTCATTTTCTTTTCCACCTACTTTTATAATTTTATTAACTCATCTTTTGATAGTAAATATATAAGTTTCTCCTTTACTTTTTTTTCTAATATTTTTTCTAAACATTTTGAATATATATTTAATTGCCTCTCATAATTAAGAACAATGCTATCATTTAACTTGCTATCTGTCTTGTAATCTAAAAGCACAATGTCTCCATCTTCCTCAAAGAAAAGATCTATTATCCCTTGAACCATAACTAGATCATCTTGTACATCATCAAAATCTAAAACAAATAGCTCTCTAGATGGAAACAAACTTTGAAATGGAAATTCTTTTTTCACAAAATTAGATTTCCTAATCCTTTTAACTAAATCAGATGATAAAAAGCTCATTATGTTTTTAACCATAATAAACATCCTTTGATCCTGGGTTATTTTTTCTTCATTTATCATCTTTTGAATCTCTTCATTTAAAGATATATAAGTGTATTCTCTATTTAAGTCAAGATGCTGCAAGAAAAGATGGTTTAACATTCCCACCTCATTTCCCTTAATATTTCTGTGAGGAGATAAAAATCTTGGAGACTCAATTATCAATCTATCATTTTCGTTATATTCATCTTCTTCGAATATTTCCCATCTTCTCTTTAACTCAGTAACAGTGACAAAACCAGGCAATTTAGTGAATTTATCAAAAGGATATACATAACTAAGTCTTCTATCTATTTCTTCATAAACCTTCATAGTTTCATTGCTTTTGTCTACATCATTTCTCTGAATGAATCTGCTTTTATCAATATCCATCATTTCCCAAGCTTTTGTTTCAAATATTTCTTTATTCAAAATCGCACTAGGCATTATTAAATCGAAAAAATTTTTACATGAATTAATATAAAAATCTGATAATTTACTGCTTGTGTATTTTAAACTGCTTTGCCATTTTAAATAGCTCTTATCCAAATTTGAAACTGAGCCTGTGATAATGAGTTTATATTTTGCACGAGTCATGGCAACGTACAAAAGCCTCATCTCTTCAGAGAGTACCTGCGTTTTCAAGGTATTCTTTATCAGATCTTTAACAATACTAGTCATTATAACTCTTTTATTAATATCAGTATAATCTATTCCAAGCCCTAAGTCATTATTATACACTAATTTTTTTTTCAAGTCAGCAAAATTAATGTTTTTACTCGCTCTGATCAAGAAAACTACTGGAAATTCCAAGCCTTTACTCTTATGTATGCTCATAAGCCTGACTACATTTTCATTTTCTCCTATTGTACTAGCTGATCCGAAATCGCCATCATTTTGTTTAAATTTATTAATAAAATTTATGAAATTAAATAAACCTCTAAAATTTCCTTCTTCAAAATCCTTTCCTTTTTTGAATAATAGTTTTAAATTAGCCCTTCTTTCATTTCCATATGGAAGAGCAGCAACATAGCCATAAAATCCTGTTTCAGTAAATAATTTCCATATAAGCTCATGAATTTTTAAGTGTCCAGCTTCCTTTCGATAAAAATTGAGCCTTTCTATAAAATCCTTCACCTTTTTATTATCCATGGTCAGCATATTATCATATAGATAGCTCTCTTCATCGACAAGCCTAATGTCCATTATTTCATCTGGAGTAAACCCTCCTATAGGAGATTTTAAAACTGATAAGAGAGATATATCCTGGTATGGATTATCTATTATGCATAAAAGTGAAATCATTATCTTAATTTCATAGCTTTCAAAATATCCTGTCTTTGCATCGGCATAAACTGGAATTCCCCATGTTGAAAGCTCATCTAAAAATATCCTATTTACTTTTTCTGTAGTTCTTGAAAGTATGACTATATCTCTATAGTCGATCTCTTTAAACTTTTCATCCCGTTTAATCATCTGCTTTTTTTGAATCAAATCATTTATCAATTTCCCTACCATCCTGGCTTCAGCTTGAATGGTAGTCAATTCTTCTTCTGAATCTGTTTCATATTCTTTATCATAATTTAAAATGTTGATTGAAACTTCACCTTTATCTTCCGTATCAGATCCAAATATCAAAAATTCTTCCTCGTCATAATCAATTCCGCCAATTTCTTGAGACATGATCATTTTAAAAATTTCATTTACTGAGGACAATATCCTTTTACTGGATCTGAAATTTTTGTATAATTTAATCTTCCTATATAATCCATCATCTCTATAAGATCTATATTTTTCAATAAACATATCAGGACAAGCATTTCTAAAGCCGTATATGCTCTGTTTCACATCTCCCACCATGAAAATATTTGGAGAATTATATGGACTATTCACTCTCGATATTGACTTTAAAATTTCTTCCTGTATTCTATTTGAATCTTGATACTCATCTATGAGTATTTCAGAAAATTTATCCATATATATTTTGCTTACATCTTTTTCCAATAAGATTTCAAAGCACATCTGTTCCATATCGTTAAAATCGATGATCCCTTTTTCCCTTTTCTTTGTGGAAAAAATGTCATGAAATTTTAAAGTTGCTAGAGCTAGCTCTTTAAGCACTCTGTAACTTCCTTTTAAAGATTTTAGTATGTACTCATGGCTTTTACAATAATTTTTTTTAATATCATCGATAGAATCCTTGACAAATTTTCTTAAAGCTTTAGCATTTGCCTTTTCATCCTCATAACCCCGAGTCCTAGGGAGATCCTCAATATCAAAAAGCCTCATTTCTTCTAATAACTGATCTAATTCATTATATGCATTTAAACCCTCTAACGCTTCTCTTAAATCAACAAAACTATAATAGTACTTTGATAGACCTGGGGTTTCTTTTAAAAATAATTCACCCTGTGAAACAGCATCTATAAAATTTTTAATCTGTGCCTTTAAAAGGTGAAATAATTTATTTCCATAAAAAGAATTTAAGAAATCTGTCCAATTAGAGATATTTAATTTTTCACAGGAATTAAAGAGCCAGGATTTAAAATCAGGAAGGCTCCTTGAAAATCTATATAGATCTAAGATGGTTTCTTTTAATCTCGTCTCTCTTCTTTCGTCAAAGGTGTACATCAATTCAATAAAATTTCCATTTTCCTCTTTAGATAACTCCTCTTCAAATAGCTCTTCTAAAGCTTCATTTATCAAGATATTCACTTCAGAATCATCAGCTACTCTAAATTTAGGATCTAAGTCGGTTTTATGGATATTATCTCTGATGACGTTTAAACAAAATGAATGTATAGTTGTAATATTTGCTATTGGAAGCAAAGTTATCTGCTTTGTGATATTTGAAATATATTCTTTATCTAAATCAGGCTCTTCGATTATTTTATTTAAAGCTTCCTCTATTCTCTCTTTCATCTCAGATGCTGCAGCATTTGTGAAAGTTACAACTAAAAAGTCATCGATGTTTTTATTATTTTCAAAATTCGTTATCTTTCTTATGATCCTCTCCACTAAAACAGCTGTCTTTCCAGAACCTGCAGCTGCTGAAACTATTAAATTGCAATCACCCGTTAGAATGGCTTTAGTCTGCTCTTCTGTAAAAATCCTAGCCATTATTAAGCTCCTCTCTTATCTTTTTAAATACCTCTTCATTTGAGAGCTTTCTTACTAAATTATAATTGTTGTTATTCAGGGTACTATCAAAACCACAAAAATGAGAAAATTCACAGTATTCGCAAGCTCCGTCGCCCTCTTTACCAATCTCTTTTAAAGGTTTAACCTTTATATTTCCCGAGATCATTTCCTCGCAAATATCCCTAAGCTTTTTTATTATAAATTCCATTAAAAGATTAAAATCTTCTTCCGATGCAACTTGAGATCTGCTTCCAATTTCACCATTTAATTTTAAATTAACCGGTATTATTTTTGAATATCCGTTTATATTCGCATCCATGGACTTAACCACATCTACATCATCTAAAACAAGCCCATCCATCTTTATCTGGCTGCTCACTTTTTCAGCAATCTCCCCGTCGCTGAGATCCTCTTCTATAGAGATCAAAGGATCTTCGATTCTTAAATACAAGATCCCTGCAGCAGCAGGATTTTTTAACGCCAGCTCATTTATTAAGGCATTTAAATAAACTAAAAGCTGAATCTGTGTTCCATAATAAGCACTGGATAAGGAAAATTCTTTAGACCCTGATTTATAATCTATGATCCTTATATAAGTCTTTTCATCTTTTTCTAAGACATCGATTCTATCTACCTGACCTGTAAAATATACTTTTTCCTCAGAGGATAGTTCTAAAATGATAGGTTTAAACTTCCCTCCCAGAGTAAATTTTACTTCATAACCAATAGGAGTAAAGCTTCCGCTCTTCATATGCTCTGATATGGTCATAAGGGTTCTAACTACTACCTTTTTTTGCCTCTCTACTCGATAATTAAATCTAGCATTCTTAAGAAGAGAGTTTTTATTCTGTTCTAATTGCTGGTCAAATATCTTATCAACAAGCTCTTTGCAATAATCTTCATCTATTCTTTCCCAATTTTTCTTAGTCTTTATATATCCACTGGATACATCGTCGATAGCACTGTGGAGCATACTTCCTTCGCTTTGAGTGGAATATTCAAACACTTTCCTTTCTTTTGCTTTCATCCCATATTGTGCAAAAAAAGAAAATGGACAGTTTGCATATTTTTCAATTTTAGATACATTCATGACAAATGGATCTCCATATAATTTTTTCCACTTTTCTTTGTCGTTTATTATGAGATTGCTATCGTGTTTAAAACCGCTTCTGTAATTTTCGATTAAAGTTTGATAATAAGGTATCTTTTCAAAAAAACTAAGAGCAGCATTGTAGATTTCATTTCTCTCATTTTCCATGGATATATTAAAGCTGGGAAGCTTCCTTTGGATAGTAAACATTATATCTTCACCGTCAATATTTAAATCAGTTTTTTCCTTGAGTCCTATAAAAATATGCTTAATTCTGGAAATAATGATAGAAGGTCTTAGGGCATTTCCTTCAAAATCGGACATTGCATAGGATAGAGTTAAATGCTTAGATACAGATGTTATTGTTTTGTACACATCGTAATTTGATCTCAGAAGTTTTTCCTTTGAAGAAACAGAAATTTCAACGCCTTTATTGAAAAGTAGTTCCCTATCTTTATTTGAAAGCAGTCCTTCTTCTACAGGAATTTGCGGAAAAAGCATATCATTGACTCCTAAAATAAAAAGATAGTCCACAGATTTACTCACCCATCTTGAAACATCGCTTATGGTGACTTCATCAATATTAGATGGTATAACACCGATATCGTGCTCTTCTATGGATGAGAGCAGCATCTTATAAAATTCTTCCCCGGTAACTTTAACATCACCTAAAACTTCCACCAATTCATCCAATATATTTATGAAAATCTTCCACACTTGTCTATACTCATTTAATTTATCTTCCATATTATTTTTTCTGAATTCTACTAATAGCTCTTCGATGGCTTCTGGAAAGTTAATCTTTAATAAAAAATCATAAAACTCTCTGCAGAATGTGTTGATCTTCTGCTTCTTGGATAACACATTGCTTAAAGGCACAAACTTTTCAGCTATGAAATTTTTTATGTTATTTATCTCTTCCATATATTCAAGATCGCTTTTAGAAACCTCTTCGGAAGATGATTTAAAAGGATTATAATCAAATTTATCAGTAAACAGCCACATCTTTTTCCCTTTTGTTCCTGTGGCTAAGAGATAATTTTCCAATCTATCTATTTTTAGTCTATTCTCTTCACTTGAAATTTGTTCATTGCTAATTCTTACAAATCCGCTTTTTAAAAAGGAAACGATGCTTTCATAGTTAAAGTTTCTGATGATCACTTCCAGGGATGAAAAGATTGCATTGATTAAATTGTTTCCCTTGCTGTTTCTCCTTTTATCCAAAAAATATGGAATATCATATTCCTTAAATATGGTCTGGACTAAGCTTTCATAGATTTCAATAGAACTGCAAATTACTGCAAAATCCTTATATCTTAAATTATTTTCACGAATTAACTCACTTATTGATCTCGCCGCAAATTCAACTTCCGAATATGTATTTTTCCCTTTGAATATTTGTATATTGCTTGGTATCTTACTATAATGATTTACAGGATATAAAAAAATATTTTCTTCAAGGTAAGATAGGTCCTCTGAATCTTTAAATCTAATGCAAGGTGAACATGGAATTTCAATAGGTCTATCTATTGAAATATTGTTATCTTGAGCAAGCCTTAAAAGCTTATTTTCAGTGTACTTCAATGGATTAAAGATCTCTCTTTTATCGTTTTGCTCGATGTTGAGCGTTATATTTACAGTTTTGCATAGCTTCATCAATTTACCTATGACATTATATTGTTGAGGAGTAAATTCTATAAAATCATCGATCCACACTCTGCTATTTTTTAATAAAGTAGATCTGTCCATCTCGCTTAAGAGATAATTTAACTCCTCTTCCTTATCATAATAATTTTCATTCAATTTTTCTAAGTATTCTCCATATACTATAGATATATCTATTAGTTTTGATTTTAGTTCATCATTTTCCATATTTAAAATTATTGATTTAAGCATATCTATGGAAATATTGTATCTGATAAACTCAGCGATTATTTGATTAAACTCACTTGTAATATTCACTAGTTTAGAAGGATTTTTATACATTTTCATCTTGTCTAAATGCTTATTCAATATATAATATATGAGCATGTTCTTTCCAGCGTTACTTATTAATTCCTTTTTCATTCCACCACGCTCATTGAATATCCTAAAGCAAAGCCTGTTAAAACTTAAAACGTGAACCTTTAAAGGAGCAGCAGGTCCTAAAAAATCCAAAACAATTCTGCTTGCTTCATAATTTATATTTGCTGGAACGATTAAAATTAAATTGTCCTCATTTTTTTTAAAATTTTTATTGATATCTTCATAGCAAAAGTGGCTTTTTCCGCTTCCAGCTCTGCCATAGATGAATCTAAGGGACATGTGATCAACTCCTTTTGTATCATTATAGCATATGGGTGGGATTAGTGGCTAGTGGCTAGTGGCTAGTGATTAGTGATTAGTGATTAGTGGCTAGTGACTAGTAGCTAGTGATTATCTGGTGATCCTTTTTGAGTTGTTTCAGATTACATAAATGTATAATAGTATCTATAATGGAAATAATAACATAGTATACTATAATTTAACAGAAATATGTAATAACTAAGTTAAACTATTTTAGAAAAAGACAGGATAAAATTTATCCTGTCTTTTTTCTTAAATATTTTTATGTACTATTGTTTAAAATTTTAAAAAAATGTTAATAATTTATATAAGGTAACTAGAATTGAATAGTTGCGGTTTACTACTTCAATGAGAGGTGGTGATTTAATGGAAAGCATTAGTTTATATGAGTTGATTGACTTATTATTTTCTTTTTTAGGAATACTAATAAATCTCCTCGGGCTAATACTAGCTGTTTTCATAGCCTTTTTTAGGGATGAAAAATAATTGTCACCTGCTTTAGTTTACTCTTAGCCACCTTCAAGCTAAGTGTAACTTAGTGTGAATCACAAACTCAATCTAGTTACCAAAAATATATCACACTTTATATTATTTATAAAGTGTGATATTTTTATGTACTATTGTTTAAAATCTTAAAAAAATGTTAATAATTTATCTGGGTAACTAGATGCGAACAATTAGAAATAAAGAATAATCGCTTCAAGTTCGCAGGCTAAAAGCGACTTCCCATAACAAAAATATTAGGGTAAACCGCCAAGTTATATCTAGTTACCTGATAAAATATAACATACTTTGCATTATTTGTAAAGTATGTTATTTTTTTTATTTTCCCCTTATAGTTTATTTTAATACATTAAATCTTTAATCCTTATCTACATATATTTTTGAGATAACTACCAAACTCTAAACAGTCATTATTATAGTTTTTATATATTATCTTTTCAGCAGTAATTTGACCAAGTGTATAATTATGTATATACATGCTATCGAGGCTCCTAAAGCTATCTTTATACCAAGGTCTCAGGTTGTCTTGCTTAATTCCTAATTTCGAATAATGCTCAGCATACAATTTTTCTGGATCTTCATTAAAATTCCATAAATCAAATTCAAAAGATGCAGATATAGCTGTCCTCATGTACTCTAAATCTACGATATCCTTCATTTTTTCCGATACATCTCTTGGGAACATGGTCAACAAGGCCAAGTTTTCCATAAGAACTGCAAAGAACTCATCAAAACTTGTGGTAATATTAAAAAATGAGTCATCATCTTCTTCACTTGCATAATAATACAAAATCCCATGGCCTAACTCGTGAAACAATGTTCCTAAATCAAATATTGAATTAGGCTTTCTGGCACATATCATTATATCATCTGGTGAAATCTTAGTAGAATAGCCCATATCCTTATCATATGCAATTTTTATCTTGCTGAGTACTTCTTTAAAACCAAATTTTTCTAAAAACTTATCAATAAGAGAATCTATATCTTTTAAATCAATAGGTCCTATATTTTTAAGATTAAGAAACCAATTTCCCCATGTTAAATCGTATTTATTTATCAATTCTTTTGCATGGTTTAAGTTCTTCTCAATATAATCATCAATTAGACTCTTTAATATTTCAAAATCCAAGTCTTCGCAGCACATGACTAAATCAATATAATCCTTAAAGCCAAGCTTCTTAGAAACTTTATTTCGCACTTCCATTAAAGAAAGCACATCTTCTTTAATATCATCTTTAAAACCATTATTATAACTATCATCAATCTTGTTTCTTAAAGTAGAAACAGAAGGTTCGTATTCTACTAAACGCCTCAATTCACTTTTACTTAAGTCAGATGAACAGCCCAAATGGCTGAGATAATCATATATTTCATTGCAAATAAGATTTAAATCGTGGTGTTTATCTTCCATATAATTTTCCCATTGAAACTTATTGAGCTTGTAAAGAAGATTGTTGATGCTTTTATTCATTCTGATACCTCAAAAATAAACTTTATTCCTCCATAATTATATGATAAAATAAATATAAATTCTAGTGGAGGAATTAACCATGAATCTTAAGGAAAGAGCAAAACAATTGAAAATAGATATTCCTGCAGTCTTTATTGCGCTTAAGAAGAAAGAAACTCCAATCATCGCTAAGTTCTTAGCAGGAGTAACTGTTTTATACGCTTTATCTCCAATCGATCTAATCCCTGACTTCATTCCAGTATTAGGATATTTAGATGATTTAATCATACTCCCAGGGCTAATTGCTATTACAATAAAGCTGATACCAAAAGAGTTATTTGCAGAATGTAGAATACAGGCAGAAGAGTTATGGAAAAATGGCAAACCAAAGAAATGGTACTATGCGCTTCCTATCACAATAATATGGATAATTTTAATTTGGATTATAATTAAGGCAATTTGGCATTAAAAAATACTGTTCACTATTATCAATAAGAATTTTCATCGTAAAATCCTTTCCTCTCGTTCCTTATCTAAATCCACTTCATATCCTGCCAACATACCAATTAAAGCTTTAGCAGACTTTTCCTTTTCAGCCTGAGAAATCCGCTGCTTTTCATCACTATTCATCAATTAACTTCACCTTAATAAAAGTACAGCTAAGAATGTTCCACTTTCTCATAAAAAACTTTTAGACATTTGCTCCCATTTATTTTATGCTCTCATTAAACTTTTAATTTAATATGTGTTGTATTAAAAATTTAATGAAAACATATCGATTTTATGATATAACAAAAGAACTATATCGACAAAATTTTTAAATCATGATATTTACAATTCCTTTTAATTACAATTAATTATTTATCAAAAAAATGAATACTGTTAGTGAATAGTAAAATTTTTATTTTATACTAGCCATCTCTTTAATGGTTGATGCTAATAATTTATTTAATGAGACTTTATTTACGATACCTTTTTCCAAATAATATCCCATATCTTCCATATTGCACTTGATCTTAAACACATTGTTAAACTTCCCTACAGTAGTTTTTCCAGCATATTCAGCAGCTTCTCTTTTCTTAAACATGATTAATA
>WQUF01000254.1 GCA_009785875.1 Oscillospiraceae bacterium
TGACCTGTATTGCCTTTTAATGCTCCAAGTAAGGGATCATACCCTTTTTTACGGAAAAATTTATTTATAGAATCTATTTCAACGACATCTCCTGCCATAGTGCCTGTTGCATGGCATTCAATATAATCTACATTTGGTGAAATTCCATCTTTGTACGCATCTTCATAGGATCTTATCTGACCTTCAGCATCTGGAGCTAAAATAAATTTCGTAATTCCATCGCTGGACCAACCAATGCTTTCAATAACGCCTAATATTTTATCGTTATCTCTCATGGCATCTTCTAATCTTTTTAAAACAAACATGCCCGTTCCGGATCCGCCAATAACTCCTTGTGAAGCTTTATCAAGGGGTTTGTTCTCTCCGGGGCTCGATAATATCCCTAAAAGATCAAACATCCCACTTATAGCAAAATCCATTTCATTGTAACATTGAGCACCTGCAAGCATCATATCCGCTTTGCCTTCTTGTAAATACATAATAGCTTCTTTCATTGTAAAAACAGGGGTAGAACATGCAGCATTTAAAGTCACAATTGGTCCTGATATACCAAGTTTTTCACAGATAAGCCTTTGAGGTTCTGTATCAACTAAAATAGATTCGGGTTTTAATTCTTTATCGAATTGAGAAGCTTGAAATTCATAGGCATCTTTTCCCAGGAATTCTTTTATGGTAACATCTACAGTGGTTTTAAGCAAATCTGTAAAATCATATACATGTTCTGCAGCTGGCATTCCAAATGCACCCATCACCATACCACAACGCTTTAATACTTCACGATTATTTAAATATCCACTTTCTCCCAGAGCTTCTTTAGTTATATACATGATCCATTTAAACAGTTCCCCATAAGAATCAAGTTCATCGTATTCTTCTTTGTTAAAATACTGCATAAAAAACTCTTCAGATCTATCTGCAGGTATAGCACCTCTTTCAATTTTTCTATCACCGTATTGCTCTTCGAGCAGAAAATTTTCGCCATTTATAAGCTTTTGCCAAAAATCTTTTTTTGTAACATAATTTGGATACAAACAACCCATTCCAATAATCGCAATGTTATCCAAAGATATCACCTTTCTTTCTATATTCTTATATTAATGTACAGAATTACTTGATATTGAATAGTTTATTTTTCCTCAATAATGAATAAACATACACTAAAAGAATTTATATAATGGACAAAAAAACTACCTTCAGTTTTTTTGAAGGTAGCACTATTTACTTAGAAACTTTTTACATGTTCTACTACTACAAAATAAGTTAAAGATATTTACTTCATATAGGTAGTAATATTCTTTTTAAAGTTTATTAATACCTCTTTTGTTTTTTCACTCAAATTTTTCTCAATTTCTCTTAATTTTCAAAAAACACAAATAAGCCCTATTTCTTCATTTTTCAAAAAGTGGCTTATACCAACGCTTCTATTCAATTTTCTGATCCAAACATTATCTTCCCCCTCTAAGTTCGCCCCAAAATTAGGCTCTTTTTATTATCTCGTTGAATACACCAGTTGAAAGCTTATCATAAGTCTTTTGGCTTAAATGTCCGCTTTTAATATACTGCTGTACATCGTGCTCATCGTAACTAACTTTAAAATATTTATTGAGTCCATTGTTTCTAAGTGGCAAATACTTTAATGCATAGGCTCTTCTAAGGTCATTTATCCCTGTAAAAACTTCCTCAACGTCATTAAAAGCTACTTTCAATTTAATATAAGTATACTGTGGTATCATCTCATTGACCCTTGCAGTTTTCATTTCCCAAGTATCTGGTATCATCGATTTTGTTTCCTTATTATAGATTGCTTCATAAGGTCCCTTCATCATCTCGTAGACTTTTTCTATATCGTTTATATTGTTTTTTAAACCAATTATTATTTTATCTTGAGTCTCAGCGTCTTTACTAGACAATACTTTTGCAACGCTTAAATTCATATACTTTTTAACAACTAGATCCATAGCAAGTGGAGATAATTTCTTAAGTTCAAGATAATTATTAACAGTAGTTCTAGACACACCAGCAGCACGAGCGATCTTTGCAGCTGCACTCACATTTTTAAACTCATTGCTGATTTTATAAATTTCATCCAATAGAAATATAGATTTCATGAGAGCTTCTCTTGAGACTGTCCTATATCTCATATTATTTGCAATGATTATCCCTTGAATCACAGAATAATTCGCTGAAGCTTCAATGGTTATACAAGGTAAGTTTGCATAAATCTCATTTCCAGTTTTCTTATAAAGTGCTTTTGAAGCAAGAAATCTACTTCTTCCATCTATAATCTCATAGTTAACATTAGATTCGTCCTTCATCACGATAAGTGGCTGAAGTACACCAAAAAATTCCAGACTTTTAATGAGTTCCAGAAGTTCCTCGTCATTAGGGTAATCGAAGAAATTAATAGAGTCTTCCATTGCATACATCTTGCTTATATTGATATATTCTATTTTTTTAGAAAATTTTAAATCATCTAAAATAGGATTATTTCTTATTTCATTGTAGCTTTTGTTTATTTTTAAAAATGGTTTATCATCTTCATTAGGGTCGCTAAAAAGATCAAAAGAAGTGATTTCATTTTCAAGTTCAGTAACATGAAATCTTATTTTATCAGAATACCCTAAATCATCCATTAATTTATTTAGCCTATGACAAGTTTCTTCATCTACATAAAGATCCTCAGCATAACTATAGTCTGACATTTTTAAATTTTCAAAATTAAATTGCTTTTTCACAGTAATCCCCTTTAATAAATTCTATATCTAAATTTTATGTAAGCTTTAGCAAATTAAGAACAAGAAAAAGTGTTTTGCTTAAATAGCTTTGGAATTAAGTTATACTTCAAAATATTTATATTTAAAGCACATATATAATCCATTTTAGCAACTATATGGTAATTTATTAAATAAGATAACAATATAAAATTTTGCTAATGTTTTAACTTAATAAACTTGTTTTTTTATAAATTTTAATAATATAATAATATATTTTATAATAATTTAATGTTATTACATATTTAGTGAATAAAACTTTTATATTGACAAAATATATAATTACATTTATTATTAATTATAGTAATTGGTTATATTTTTAAAATTATTAAAATTTTGTAAATTTTTCTTACTTTTATTGGGAAAGGAAATTACTGTTATTATGGATTGTAAAACAAAATGCGCAGTAACTGGTTATGCAATGCAGACCATTGCTGGAGATGAAAAAAATTTTAATATGAATCAGACTAAAGGATTTACAGATCCAATGAGCAATTATTGGGCAGTTTGTATTGATACTAGTTCCATGCAAATGGTGTGTCGATCCATTAAGGATATAACCGATAGAGCTTTAATCATGGCGAATATTAACCCTCTTAAAGCTAGTGATGTAGGTTTAATCGTATCATCTAATTTTTTTGAAACTTCATTTTGGGAAGAAAATAATATTCAGAGCATAAAAGCCTCAGGGAATTATATATCAAACTTTTTAAAGAGAACATATAATATAAAAAATTTAGTCATTTCCAATTCAATGGCATGCGTGTCAGGAGCTAATGCAATTGTAACAGCTTGTCAAGCTTTACATGATAATAAGTCAAAAATTGTAATAGTCGTTGCTTATGATATAAAGACAAAATCGCCAGAGAATGGGCTTAAAACATTAGGTGCATTATCTAAAGATAAAATAAGTCCATTTTCTATTAATAGGACTGGCACTGATTTAGCAGATGGAATCGGCGTTATCATCCTGGAAAAAGTTGATGATTTTAAATCGAAAAATGCAGTGGCTTATATTTTAGGATATGGTATTTGTAACGATGCTTATAATGTTACATCTCCGGAACCAGAAGGTAAAGCTCTTGAGATGGCTATGAATAAGGCTATCAGTATGGCTAATATTTCGAAAGATTCTATACAATATATAAATGTCCATGGAACTGGAACAAAACTTAACGATGAACTAGAAACTCGCATAATAAAAAAAATATTTAAAAAACATGCATATAAACTATATATCAATTCTTCTAAGTCGCTAATTGGACATACTTTAGGAGCTGGTGGCTTAATAGAATTAATTTTAACCATAATGCAGATGAACAGAGGAGAAATACACCCTACAGCTAATTTTAATGGTTTTGATCCTAATTGTGATTTACATTATTGCTTTGAAAAATCCATAAAGGCTAATATAAAATATAGCATGACAAACTCAATCGGTTTCGGAGGAACGAATGTCTCTATATTATTAGAAAATGGACATGTTAAATGAAGAATAATGCTGTAATCGTAGATTGTGGAATCATTTCTCCATTTGGCAATGATATAAAGAGTATCATTAATGAAATTCAAAGCAATAAAAATCCAATTTTGACGGATAGGTTTAATAAGATCAAAAATTTTAACTTCTACAAATGCGGTTATAAAACAAAAACATATACAGATAGAAGCAGTCAATTGTGTGTGCATTCTGTTGGACGAACTATGAAAGATCTTAAAATAGACTCATTTGACATTGGACTAATAACAGCATCAAAGTATGGATGCCTAGAATCCTCTATGAAATATCTGAATCAGTTAAGGACCCTTAAAAATACATGGTTTGCAAGTCCAATGCAGTTTACTCATTCTATTTGTAATATGCCAAATTCGATAGCTTGTATTGAGTTTGGTATAAAAGGGTTAACAAATCACTTTGTTGGTGGTCCGGAAGCTTCTTTATATGCACTTTGGCAATCGGTAGCATCCTTAAACGAAAAAATAGTTAAGCAAATAGTAGTATGCGCTTTTGATTCTATTTCAGATGAACATATAAGGTTAATTAAGCTTCAAGAAAATTCCCATGAGATAGTATATTCAGAAGGGGCAGCAGCTGTGAGAGTAAAACTTAAAGATGATTCAAAAGATGAGAATATTTTATGTGAGATCATGGGAATTGGCTTTGACAGTGGTGATGGTAGATTAAAATCTTTGGAAAGATCAATATCAAATTCAATGTATGACGCTGGAATTAGTCCAAGTGATGTTAAATTTTATGTATCTAATGCTTACTTAACAGATTATTTTTATAGATATGAAAAAAGAGCTGTAGAAAGTGCCTTGTATAATAATATACCAGTGATCATGCCAAAGAGGTATATTGGCGATAGTTTGGCAGCATCTGCTCTTATGTCTTTAATAGTAATTTGTACAGAGCATAAGTTGCCGTTTAAGCTTATAAATAGCAAAGAAGATTCTAGAATTTGTTCTGGGGATATTGCTGTTTTAGCTGGTTATGATAATACTGGTGGTTCCATTTCAATTTGCATTAAAATAGGAGGAAAAAATGAATAATGATATTATCACTTCAATAAGAGAATACTTTTTTGAAAACTTTTTATTCGGGTATACTGAGGATGAGATTAAAAATGAT
Organism: Oscillospiraceae bacterium; assembly: GCA_009785875.1. Taxonomy (GTDB): domain Bacteria; phylum Bacillota; class Clostridia; order Clostridiales; family Clostridiaceae; genus WQUF01. The sequence continues at coordinate 5,404 of WQUF01000254.1, forward strand.
ACTTCTTTTTCAGAACTTGGAGTGCTCGATTCAACAGGAATAATGGAGATAGTATCTTTTATTGAAAATAAATTTAATATAACTATAAATGATAGTGAAATAACCCATGAGAACCTAGACACAATAAATTTGATGGTAGATTTTATAAACTCTAAGAAGAGTAAATAATAGGAGAACGATCTTATGAAGTATTGTACTAAATGTGTGCTCTCGGATAATATCTTCTCTGTTTCAATAAATGAAGATGGAGTTTGTAATTATTGTATTAAGTATGAGAATGATGTGAAAAATAAGACTGCACAAAAAAGAGAAGAACTAAATTTAGATAAATATAAAAATCCTGGTGGATATGATGTGCTTCTTGCATATAGTGGTGGTAAAGACAGCACATACACATTATATTTACTGAGGGAGAAGTATAAATTAAATGTGTTGACTATGACTTTAGATAATGGATTTGTTTCAAATAAAACCTTTGATAATATTAAAAATGTCACAACAAAGTTAACATCAGACAATATCATAATTGCTCCTTCCTTAGTTAAAATGAAAAATATATTTAATCTAGCAAAGAACGATGATTCTCTCCCTAAAAAGTCTCTTGAAAGAGCAAGCTCCATATGCACCCATTGCATAGGGATTGTTAAGTCAATGGCTTATAAAGAAGCAATATTAAGAGATATTCCACTAATTACTTTTGGATGGACTCCAGGGCAGATTGGATTAAATAAGCAAATAGTCACTCTAAACTATAAAATGGTAAAAGCTAATTTTAAGCATATAAGGGATACTGTTATAAATAATCTTGGGGATGAGTATTCACCGCTATATTTAACGGATGACTTTATAGATAAGCACAAGGATTCTTTCCCTTCACTATTTTATCCATTTCCTAGTTTATCATATGATGAAAATACTATTTTTGATACTATTTCTAAATTTGGATGGGAAAAACCGGGAAATACTGATTCAAACAGCACAAATTGCTTAATGAATTCATATGCTATTAAGAACCACATAAATAAATTTGGATTTCATCCTTATGCTTTGGAATTATCTCAATTAGTCAGGGAAGGGGTAATCACTCGGGAAGAAGCTTTTAAGAGGATTACCAGCAGTAAATCACAAGATGAAGTAGCTAGTAACATTGAAATATTGTTAAATGATTGAATAATGATAAATAAAAAAGCTCTTTTTGTTTAAAATATTCATAATGAAAAGTGTGTTTCAAAAAATGTAAAATTTAAGTTTTAAACACACCTAAAGGAAGTGATGAATGTGAAAAATATATTCAGATTTTTACAAGATAGCTATAAGAAATATCCAGATAATAAATTGGTTCATTATAAAGATAAAACCTATGTGTACAGTGATATTTATTATAAAGCTCTCGGCTTTGCAAAACTATTGAAAGAACAAGGAATAGAGGAAAAGGATAATGTGATTTTATATATAGAAAATTCTCCAGAGTATATAATCGCTTATTTTGCTTTGCTTTATCTTGGAGCTGTCATAGTTCCTATTAATATATCTATGAGCTCTGAGAATATTAAATATGTTATTGATGATGCTGGTGCAAAATGCGTAATCAGTACAGCTTTTAGAACTAATTTTCTTAAGAAGAATATAAATATTCAAGATTATAAAGTTATTGAAATAGATATGGATAAAATTCCAAACACAGACTTAAATGATGTTAAATATTTTGATGATGATTCTGTGGCATTAATACTATATACATCTGGAACAACTGATAAACCAAAAGGTGTAATGTTAACACATAAGAACTTAGAATCCAATACAGACTCTATTTTAGATTATTTAAATTTAAATGAAAATGATAGTGTTTTAGTGACTTTATCCTTTGGATATTCTTATGGTAATTCTTTGCTTTTAACACACATTAATAAAGGTGCCCTTTTGTATATCAGCCATGATGCTCTATATCCACAGAAAATACTGCAAATTTTAGAAAATGAAAATTTAACTGGATTCTCAACTGTTGGCTCTTATTTGAATATTTTATTAAAGCAAGATAACATATCTAAAAAGCCATTTGAAAATCTTAAATATATGACTTTTGCAGGTGAATCAACATCATTTGAGGATCTAATGAAGCTTCATGGACTGAATAATAATTTATTGCTATATGTGATGTATGGTCAGACAGAAGCAAGTGCAAGATTATCATACCTTCCACCAGATAAGCTAATGGAGAAAAAGGGATCCTGCGGTATTCCTATTAAAGGTGTAACCATTCATATTGTAGATGATGACGGCAATGAGTTACCTTGCAATATTACTGGTGAAATAATTGCAAAGGGCGATAACATAATGAAAGGATATTATAACGATTCTTTTGAGACAAAAGAAAAAGTTAAGGATGGATGGCTATACACAGGGGATATAGCTTATAAAGACGAAGATGGATTTATCTATATAGTCGGTAGAAAAAATGATCTAATAAAGTATTTAGGACATAGAATCAGCCCGCTGGAAATTGAAAATGAAATAAATAAATGCGAGAACATATTAGAATCAGCTGTGGTTGAATCTAAGGATTTTCTAAATAATACTAAAATAAAAGCTTATTTGGTACTTAAAGATAAAAATATTGGAATTTTAGATTTAAGTGAAAATATAAAAAAATCCCTTCCATCTTTTAAAAGACCCCATATCATTGAAATAATCGATTCTTTGCCAAAAACATTTAATGGAAAAATAAAAAGATCTTTGTTAAAGGATGTTAAATAAATGGATAGGATATTAGGTTGTTTCAGTACTAATAATGAATCCAAAGAAAATGTTTTAAAGATGGCTAAAACTATTAATTTTAAGAATAAGTATATGGATACATTATATGGCGATGATACAGTTATTTTAAATGGCTTTTTGTTTTCCAGTAGCGATATTTCCAAAAATAGGTTCATTGTATCTGAAGATAATGACATCATCATCGGTATAGATGGATTCATATATAATATAGATATTTTCTTTCTTATTATATTGTATAAAAAATATGATGAGGAAATGTTTTCTCAGCTAAATGGTCAATTTTCGTTGGCGATAATCGATAAAAATAAATCTAAGCTCATATTGGTTCGTGATAGATTTGGCACAAAACCCATGTTCTACGCCAAAATAAATGATAGTATATATTTTAGTTCAGAAATAAACTCACTAAAAGCAGTACTACAAGATGATGAAATAGATGAAAGATCATTGAGAGATATATGCACTACATGGGCAAATTTAGGAGACCATACATTTTATAAAAATATTTCATCTGTGGAATGTGGAAGTTATGTCTCGTTTTCAGATGGAAACTTAAAAAGCACAAAATATTTTAATTTGAATATACTACCTAAAGATAAGGAAAAAACAGAAGAGGATTTAGTCGATGAACTTGATTATTTATTGAATAAGTCTATAGCAAGAAGATTAAATGAACCGGAGAAAACTGCTTTTTATTTAAGCGGAGGTCTTGACTCAAGTTTAATCGCTGCAATAGCTTCTAAGCATATTGATGAAAGAATAGATACATTTTCCATATCTTTTTTAGATAAAAATTATGATGAAGCTAAATATCAGGATATGATTTCAAAATATTTAAATAGCAATCACAGATGTTTAACCGTTTCATCTACTGATGTTATTTCAAATATAGAAAATGTTGTAAAAATAATTCAATCTCCAATAACTAAAACTGGACTTTCTCCTATGTATCTATTATCAAGATATGTAAAAGAGAATGGATTTGATACTGTTTTATCTGGAGAAGGTGCAGATGAGATCTTTGGCGGTTATGATATCTTTAAAGAAGTTAAGATAAGGGAATTCTGTGAAAAGGATCCTTCTTCAAAGACACGACCATTATTATATAAAAGATTATACTCTTATGTGAATGGGTATGAAAGCTTTAATAGTGCAACCTTATCTACTTTTTTTAATCAAGTAGAACTAAATGAAATGTTTTCATCTCATTATACCAGATTTAAATATGGAGATTATTGCAGTCAGTTTTTTAATAAAAATTTAAGAGATAGACTAAAATCTTACGATTATATAGAAGAGATTAAGAAAAATCTACCTGAATATTATGATAAATTTTCAAAAATAGCTAAAGCTCAATATTTAGAAATTGAAACTTTTTTAAACAATTATTTACTGCTTCTGCAAGGAGACTCTATAGCTATGTCAAATGGAATCAGCTGCAAATATCCTTTTCTGGATAACGATATTACAGATTTTGCATTTGCTTTAAAGGATAAATTTAAAATAAATGTATTAAATGAAAAATATCTGTTGAAGAAACTTGCAGCTAGATATTTACCTGATGAGTTCTTAAAAAGAAAAAAATTCCCATTTAGAGCTCCAATTGATTGTATAGGCATTTTAGATAGATTCACCTCGCTTTTAACTGAGAACAATTTAGACAAAGCAAACATATTTAATAGTAAAGCAGTACTTAAGTTTATCGATAATATTAAGATAAAAGATATTTTTTCTGAAAGGGAACAGATGCTTTTGATGTTCATTGTAAGTGTTCAATGCTTGAAAATAAAAAATTAGGATCATTGACTTTGAAAGGAGTTTTTAGATGAAAACGCAAATTGCAGTAATAGGTATAGGATGTATATTCCCTGATGCATTAGATCTAAGTGAATATTGGAGTAATGTTTTAGCTGGTAAAAACAGCATTAGAGATATACCTAATGAGTATTGGGACATAGATGAGTATTATGATCCCGATCCTACAGCGAAAGATAAAACCTATGGAAGAAAAGCTGGACTTGTAGATTATGTGCCTTTTGATTCATTAGAATTTGGAATACCACCAAAGGTAATGGAATCAATTTCAGTAGACCATCTTTTTGCTTTAGTTGTAGCAAAACAAGCACTTTTAGATGCAAACTTAATTGGAAAAGATGCTAAACCTTTCAATAGAAATAAAACAGGTGTTATTTTAGCCGCTAATGTAGGAAAGAATGCTTTCTCATTAAACCAAAGGCTTATGGCGACTAAATATGAAAGGATAATGAGAAATAGCAACGTACCTGAGCATTTAATAAGCAGAGTTATACAAAGAATTAAGGATTCTGAATTTGAATGGAATGAGGACTGTAATGCTGGTTCACTTCCTAATGTGACTTCAGGGCGTATTGCTAACAGATTTGATTTATATGGAACAAATTGTACAGTAGATGCAGCATGTGCAGCTAGCCTAGCTTCTTTAAAATATGGAATAAATGAGCTTGAATCAGGGGATTGCGACATAATGCTCGTTGGTGGTGTAATGCTTGATTGTACTCCATATTCATTCGTAGCATTTACAAAGACACCAGCAATATCACCTTCAAATGAAAGTAAGCCTTTTGATGAAAAATCAGATGGACTTATTTTAGGCGATGGAATTGGAATGCTCGTCATAAAAAGGCTAGCAGATGCGGAAAGAGATAATGACCGCATATATGGTGTAATAGAGTCAATTTCTTCATCTTCAGATGGGAAAGCAAAAAGCATATTTGCACCTAGTAAACAAGGTCAATTACTCGCTTTAAAAAGAGCATATGGTGAAGTCAATATCGATCCTAATACTCTTGGAATGATAGAAGCCCATGGAACTGGTACAGCAGCTGGAGATTTAACAGAAATCGAAGCCTTATCAGAATATTTTAAAGAATATAATGTTAAAGACCATTCTATGTTGATTGGAAGTGTGAAGAGTCAGATTGGTCATGCAAGGCTTACTTCAGGAGCAGCAAGCTTAATAAAAGCACTGATGTCTCTTTATTGTCATACTCTTCCACCGACTATAAACATTAAAAACCCTACAAGAAAGCTTTTTAATTCACCCTTCTTTTTAACTAATAGACCTAAGCCATGGCTTGTAAATAAAAACAAACCATTTAGGAGAGCTGGAGTAAGTTCATTTGGTTTTGGAGGGACAAATTTCCACGTTGTACTTAGAGAATATTTAGATAATAATCGTGAAAATATGAGAATTGATCAATCACCTGTAGCATTATACCTTCATAGCGAGACCAAAGAAGATTTGATTAAGCAAGTTAGAAAAGATATCGAAAGATTTGAATTTGGTGACACAGACTACTTTAATGCACTATACGATGAAGGAAATAATGAAATACCAAAGGATCATGTTAGGTTAGGTTTCATTGCTAAAAATCCTGATGAAGCAAAAGAAAAACTAGAGATTGCACTTAATGAACTTAAAAGCAATGATAAGAGCACATGGGGTAAACAAGATGTATATTATAGAGAGAAGCCATTGGATGATAATTTAAAAATTGTTACTTTATTTCCTGGTCAAGGCTCTCAATATGCTAACATGTTAGCTGATGTTGCAGCTAGTTACACAGAA
>WQUF01000255.1 GCA_009785875.1 Oscillospiraceae bacterium
TATAATATGTAACCATTATTAAAAATTGGAGATGATCATATGATCAATGCAGTCGTACAAAAAAATGCAGTAGTTGTAGTATATGACACACTCTCAGATGGGGGTAAAATGCAGAAGAAGAGGCAAGAACTCAATCTTGTCGCTTTTGATGCTGAAAATGAGGATTTCTACGCCATTGGGAAAGCAGTAGGTGATATGCTTGTTTCTGCTCCCAAAGAAATATTGAAAACAAGCACAGCCCTATTGGTGGAGGTGTAGAGAATCATGGCAAAAATTAACATCGAGTATATCTTTAATTTGCAGAATGGAATGACAAGAGCCATAACAATTAAGGATATCAGAGATGATATAAAATCCGATGAGATTACTGCTTTGGCTGATTTACTTATCGAGAAGGATTCCCAATACAATGGGATCCCGATGATTTCCTTGAAAAAGTGTACTAAATATACACTAGAGGAAGAAATAATCAGTTAAAAAAAGGAGCAAAGGATCGTTAAATAGAAACACTTTATTTATTGATCCTTATGCTCTTTTTAAAATTTAAAAAAAATATTTAAAAAAATATTAATAATTTAATATAAAATATAAAAATTGGCAATAATCAGTATATATAAAGAAAATCTTCCAACTTTTATATTTTAAAAATATTGACAAAAAAAATTCTATTTGGTATAATGGTAAATTGCATTGAATAATAAAATGAATTTTTATTAAGTTTCGTGAGCTGTATAAAATATAAGAAAAATTAGAATTTATACGCAATTTCTATAATATGGGTAAGGTATTTCTTGACTTCTTACTTAATCGTTGCTTGATTTTCTTTTATTTTTGATTTACATTATGAGCCAAAAATTAATAATGTCACACAAAAGCTAGTTTTTTTATTTTAATAAAATTTATTAAATCAACTATAATTCTCAAAAAAATAAGGGGTGAAGTGAATGGTACATCCTGTTAATTTAGGGAAAAGAGTGAGAATGAGCTTTTCAAAATTAAAGGAAGTAGGCGAGATGCCAAATTTTATAGAGGTGCAATTGAACTCTTATAAATGGTTTCTAGATGAAGGCTTAAATGAAGTGTTTGAAGATGTCAATCCTATTCAGAATTATGGAGGAAATCTAAACTTAGAGTTTATCGACTTTAAACTCGAAATGGATGGAATAAAATATTCTGTAGAAGAATGTAAAGAGCGAGATGCTACGTATGCAGCACCTTTAAAAGTTAGAGTAAGATTATCAAATAAAGAAACCGGAGAAATCACCGAACAAGAAGTTTACATGGGAGACTTTCCATTAATGACTGAACAAGGAACATTTATCATAAATGGTGCTGAAAGAGTTATTGTCAGTCAATTAGTTAGATCTCCAGGCGTTTATTATGATTTGACAATAGATAAATCTGGGAAAAAATTATTCTCATCAACTGTTATACCAAATAGAGGTGCTTGGCTTGAATATGAAACTGATTCTAATGACATAGTATATGTTAGAATAGATAAAACAAGGAAAATACCTATAACTATTTTAGTCAGAGCTTTAGGATTGAGCAGTGATATCGAAATCTTAGATTATTTTGGTGAAGATGAAAGACTACGAGCTACAATAGATAGAGACAATACCAAATCTAAAGAAGAAGCACTTTTGGAGATTTATAAAAGGTTAAGACCTGGTGAACCACCTACTGTTGATAGCGCTCAAACATTAATCAACTCTCTTTTTTTTGATGCAAAAAGATATGATTTAGCACGTTTCGGAAGATATAAATTCAATAAAAAATTAGCTATAAATTTAAGAATTGCAAATAAAATAGCTGCAGAAGATATCGTAAATCCAAGTACAGGTGAAGTTCTTGTAGAAAAAAATTCTTTAATTACAAATGAAGCAGCTGTAGACATTCAAGATTGTGGAATAAATATAGTAAAAGTTAAAATGGATGATAAAATATTGACCATAATCGGGAATAATTTTGTCGATATACATATGAATGTTGATGCAGACTTGTCATCATTAAATATTCATGAAAGGGTTTATTATCCTGCTTTAAAAGAAGTATTAAAAGACGTTTCAGATGAAGGGCAAATAATAGATACGATAAAAAAAAACATGGCTCTTTTAATGCCAAAGCATATCATTATTGATGATATACTTGCTACAGTTAACTATATATTAGGTCTTGCTCATAACATTGGTGAAAGCGATGACATCGATCACCTTGGAAACAGGAGATTGCGTTCGGTTGGAGAATTATTGCAAAATCAGTTTAGAATAGGTCTCTCTAGAATGGAAAGAGTTGTAAAAGAAAGGATGACTGTTCAATCACAAGATGATGTAACTCCCCAGGCACTCATCAATATAAGACCAGTGGCAGCATCTATAAAAGAATTCTTTGGCAGTTCACAATTATCTCAGTTCATGGATCAAACCAATCCTCTCTCTGAATTATCCAATAAGAGGAGATTATCGGCTCTTGGACCTGGAGGCTTATCAAGAGATAGAGCTGGCTTTGAAGTAAGAGATGTACACCATTCTCATTATGGGAGAATGTGCCCAATAGAAACACCTGAAGGTCCAAACATTGGGCTTATCAATGCTCTTGCAACTTATGCAAAAGTAGATGAGTATGGATTCATAAAGGCACCATATAGAATAGTAGATAAAAAAATAGGAATGGTTACCAATGACATCGTATATTTAACTGCAGATGAAGAGGATAGATATAACATAGCGCAAGCAAATGAACCCTTAGATGATGAAGGCTTTTTTATCGATAAGCGTATATCAGTAAGAATTGAAGACGATGTTATTGTAGTACCTGTTCAAGAAGTAGATTTAATGGACGTTTCTCCAAGACAGCTTGTTTCTGTTGCCACTGCTATGATACCTTTTCTAGAAAATGATGATGCTGGAAGAGCTCTTATGGGTGCTAATATGCAAAGGCAGGCAGTTCCGTTATTAATACCTTCAGCACCTATTGTAGGTACAGGAATAGAATATAAAGCAGCTATGGATTCAGGTGTTTTTCCTAAAGCGATTAGTTCAGGTGAAATATGTTATGTAAGCGCAAATGAAATAAAAGTTAAGAGAGATATTGATGAAGGTATCGATAATTATAAGCTGTTAAAGTTTAAAAGATCAAATCAAGGTACATGTATCAATCAAAGACCAATAGTGTCAATAGGAGAAAAAGTCGAAAAAGGCTCTATTTTAGCAGATGGTCCTTCTACGGATATGGGAGAAATCGCTTTAGGGCAAAATATTCTCATCGGCTTTGTCACATGGGAAGGATACAACTATGAAGATGCTATGCTCATTTCCGAGCAATTAGTGAGAGAAGATATATTTACCTCAATACATATTGAAGAATATGAAGCGGAAGCACGTGATACAAAACTCGGATCAGAAGAAATAACCAGAGACATACCAAACATTGGTGAAGATGCACTAAAGGATATCGATGATCGAGGAATCATAAGGATTGGAGCCGAAGTCAGATCAGGTGATATCCTTGTAGGTAAAGTGACACCTAAAGGTGAGACAGAACTTACTGCAGAAGAGAGACTCTTAAGAGCAATATTTGGAGAAAAAGCAAGAGAAGTTAGAGACACATCTTTAAGAGTGCCACATGGAGAAGCTGGTATAATCGTAGATGTTAAGGTGTTTACTAGAGAAAATGGAGATGAGTTGCCACCTGGAGTGAATAAATTAGTCAGATGCTATATTGCTCAAAAAAGGAAAATATCAGTGGGAGATAAGATGGCAGGAAGACATGGCAACAAAGGCGTTATTTCCAGAGTCTTGCCGGAAGAAGATATGCCTTTTTTGCCAGACGGAACACCGCTTCAGCTTTGTTTAAATCCTCTAGGGGTTCCTTCTCGCATGAACATAGGTCAGGTTCTGGAGGTCCACTTAGGATTAGCTGTGAAGAATCGAGGATGGTATATCAGTACTCCAGTATTTTCAGGAGCTACTGAAGAGGAAATAAGACAATGCCTCGTTGAATCTGGATTTGACGAAGATGGGAAGACAATTTTATATGATGGAAGAACTGGAGAGCGTTTTGATAATAGAGTAACAGTTGGCTATATGTACATTTTAAAACTAGCGCATCTTGTTGATGATAAGATTCATGCCAGATCAACAGGACCATATTCTCTTGTAACACAACAACCTCTTGGAGGCAAGGCTCAATTTGGAGGTCAAAGGTTTGGAGAAATGGAAGTTTGGGCTTTGGAAGCATATGGTGCTTCTCACATGCTTCAAGAGATATTAACAGTTAAATCAGATGATGTGGTTGGAAGGGTAAAGACCTACGAATCTATAGTAAAAGGTGAAAACATTCCAACTCCAGGGATACCTGAGTCTTTTAAAGTGTTGATCAAAGAGCTTCAGGCTTTATGCTTAGATGTAAAAGTCTTAAATGACAGCAAAGAAGAAATAAAATTGAAAGAATCTATAGATGATGGGCTTTCTGAACTTGATGTTGTCTTAGATAATAAGGATGATGTTCAAATAACAGATGATAGCTATGTCGATAACGAGTTGATCGATGATGACATAGGATTTGATTTATCTAATGATGAACAATTTAATGAAGAGGAACTTGAAGATTTTATTATCGATAATGAATATAATGATGATGAAATTTAGAAGGGAGGAGTACTCTTGTTAGAATTAAATAACTTTGAAGCACTTCAAATTGGTCTAGTGTCTTCAGAAAAAATAAGGGAATGGTCAAGGGGTGAAGTTAAGAAACCGGAAACCATCAATTATAGAACTTTAAAGCCAGAGCGAGATGGGCTTTTTTGTGAAAGAATTTTTGGACCTACAAAGGACTGGGAATGCCATTGTGGAAAATATAAAAGAGTAAGGTATAAAGGTATCGTTTGCGATAGATGTGGCGTTGAGGTTACTAAAGCAAAGGTTAGAAGAGAGAGGATGGGGCACATTGAACTCGCTGCTCCTGTATCTCATATCTGGTATTTTAGAGGTATACCATCGCGATTAGGATTGATTCTGGATATTTCTCCCAGAGCCCTTGAAAAAGTTTTATATTTTGCATCATATATAGTGACGAATCCGAAAGAAACGACACTATTAAAAAAGCAGCTTCTTAGCGAAAAAGAATTTAGAGAGGCAATTGATAAATTTGGCGAAGGAAGTTTTGTTGCTGGAATGGGTGCGGAAGTTGTCAAGGATTTGCTTTCTGAGATAGACCTTGAACAGTTATCATCTGATTTAAGAGATGAAGTAAAAAAGAGTTCAGGTCAAAAAAAGGTCAGAATCATTAGAAGGCTTGAAGTTGTAGAATCTTTTAGAAAGTCAAAGAATAAACCTGAATGGATGATAATTGAAGTTATTCCAGTAATACCACCGGATTTAAGACCAATGGTTCAATTAGATGGCGGTAGATTTGCAACATCAGATTTAAATGACCTCTATAGAAGGGTTATCAATAGAAACAATAGGCTGAAGAAATTATTGGATTTGAAAGCTCCAGATATAATCGTCCGAAATGAAAAGAGAATGCTTCAAGAATCAGTAGATGCTTTAATAGACAATGGAAGGCGCGGAAGACCTGTTACAGGACCTGGTAATAGACCGTTAAAATCACTTTCTGATATGTTAAAGGGTAAACAAGGAAGATTTAGACAAAATCTATTAGGCAAGCGTGTTGATTATTCAGGTCGTTCAGTTATCGTTGTTGGACCTGAATTAAAGATGTATCAATGTGGTTTACCTAAAGAAATGGCTTTGGAACTTTTTAAACCGTTTGTCATGAAAAAACTGGTAACAAGTCAAGTTGCTCATAATATGAAAAACGCAAAGAGGATGGTAGAGAGAGTCCACCCTCAAGTTTGGGATATTCTGGAAGAGGTCATCGAAGATCATCCAGTGCTTTTAAACAGAGCTCCTACACTTCATAGACTTGGTATACAGGCTTTTCAACCAGTACTAGTAGAAGGTAGGGCTATAAAACTCCATCCTCTTACTTGTAATGCATACAATGCAGATTTTGATGGAGATCAAATGGCTGTTCACGTACCATTATCAGTAGAGGCGCAAACAGAAGCGAGATTTTTAATGCTAGCTGCTAATAATATTTTAAAACCATCAGATGGTAGACCTGTATGTGTTCCTACTCAAGACATGGTTTTAGGATCGTATTATTTAACCTTTGATAATGGTAAAGATGAAATAGTAAATACTTTTTCATCAACAGATGAAGCACTATTAGCTTATGAATCCGGTAATATAAAGATACAAGATAAAATAAAAGTTAAAGTATATAAGCAAGTAGGCGATGAATTAAAGCATAAATTGATAGTCACTACAGCTGGGAAAATAATTTTCAATGAATCGATCCCTCAAGATTTAGGATTCGTGGATAGAACTAATCCTGATGAAATGTTCAATATGGAGATTGAAGGTCTTGCAACTAGAAAGTATTTAGAAAAGATCATCGAGAGATGTTATTTAGTTCATGGACCAACTCAAACTTCAATCATGCTAGACAACATTAAATCAAAAGGATATCACTATTCTACTATAGGAGCTTTGACGGTTTCCACATCAGATATGGTCATTCCAAAACAGAAGAAGGAAATGCTGCAAGAAGCTGAGGCTGAAGTGGATAAAATTGAAAGATTGTTTAGAAGAGGGTTTATATCTGACGAAGAGAGATATGAGAGAGTAATCGATACTTGGGCAAAGACAACTGACAAAGTTGGTGATATGCTCATGAATAATTTAGATAGATATAACTCAATTTTTATGATGGCGGACTCAGGAGCAAGAGGATCAAAGTCTCAAATAAAGCAATTAGCTGGCATGAGGGGACTTATGGCGAGTCCTTCTGGTAAGATTATGGAGCGTCCTATAAAGGCATCATTGAGAGAAGGATTAGATGTTTTAGAGTATTTTATATCTACTCATGGAGCTAGAAAAGGTAATGCTGATACAGCTTTAAAAACTGCTGATTCAGGTTATTTAACCAGGAGGCTGGTAGATGTTAGTCAGGATGTAATTGTAAGAGAAGAAGATTGTAATACCACAGAAGGGTTTGTTGTATCAGAAATCAGAGAAGGTAATGAAATTATAGAATCCCTTGTTGAAAGGCTCACAGGTAGATATACTGCAGAAGATGTTATAGATCCTAAAACCAATGAGATTATTGTAGGCAAAGGTGAATATATAGATTTTAAGCTTGCAGATAAAATTAGCAAGGCAGATATTAAAAAAGTTAATATTCGTTCTGTATTTACTTGTAAAACAAGACACGGTGTCTGTTCAAAATGTTATGGCATGAGCATGGCAACAGCAAAGCAGATAAATGTGGGTGAAGCAGTAGGAATAATTGCAGCTCAAAGCATTGGTGAGCCTGGAACACAGCTTACTATGAGAACTTTCCATACTGGTGGAGTAGCAGGTGGTGCAGATATAACACAAGGGCTTCCTAGAGTTGAAGAGCTCTTTGAAGCAAGAAAACCTAAAGGTCTTGCAATAGTAAGTGAACAATCTGGTACCGTAAGGATAGAAGAGACGAAAAAGAAGAGAATTGTATATATTACCACTGAAAATAATGAAGAATTTTCATATGAAATTCCTTTTGGCTCTAGGATTAAAGTAATAGAAGGAAGTTTTGTTGCAGCAGGAGATGAAATTACAGAAGGCTCTGTAAATCCTCATGATACAATCAGAATAAAAGGAGTGCAGGGTGTCAAGAATTACTTGCTGGGAGAAGTTCAAAAAGTATACAGACTACAAGGTGTTGAAATCAATGACAAACACTTGGAAATTGTGATTAGGCAGATGACAAAAAAAATAAAGATTGATGATGCTGGAGATACAGAGTTTTTATCAGGATCATTAGTTGATGAATATATATTTAATGAAGAAAATGAAAAAGCAATATCAGAAGGATTGATGCCAGCACAAGGGAAGGTATCACTATTAGGAATTACCAGGGCTGCACTTGCTACTGATTCATTTTTATCAGCGGCATCTTTCCAGGAAACTACGAAAGTATTAACTGATGCTGCTACTAAGGGTAAAATAGATCCTTTGCTTGGATTAAAAGAAAATGTAATAATTGGAAAATTAATACCAGCCGGTACTGGATTAAAAAAATATAGCTCAATAAAGATAAATACTGAGATTCAAGAGTATGAAGAAGAATTTCAAGGTAATTAATTTGTTGACATTAAAAAATTCTGATGATAAAATAACTTTGTTGATTTTAAGCTTTATGTGTGTTTTAGGAGGAGGGAAATCATGGTTAATAGGCTTTTAGGAAAGAAAGTAATCGGTGTAAAACAATCATTGAGGTCTATGGAAAATGGTTTTGGTGAGACTTTATATGTAGCAAATGATGCAGATAATAAGTTAATTGCGCCTCTGATTAAGTATGCAGATGAAATTAATATCAGTATAAAGCGTGTTGAAACAATGAAGGAACTTGGGAAAATGTGTGGATTGCAAATAGAAACTGCGGCTGCACTAAAATTAAAGGAGAATAATATTTAGGGAGGTGTACTTATGCCAACAATTAGTCAACTTGTAAGAAAAGGCAGAAAGTCAGTAGCTAAAAAATCAAAAGCACCAGCACTCATGGAATGTCCTCAAAGGAGGGGAGTGTGTACAGTTGTTAAAACTGAAACTCCTAAAAAGCCAAATTCCGCTTTAAGAAAGATCGCTAGAGTGAGAGTAGTAAATGGTTATGAAGTTTATGGTTATATACCTGGAATAAGTCATAACTTGCAGGAACATAGCGTTGTTCTTATAAGAGGTGGAAGGGTAAAGGATGTGCCAGGAGTTAGATATCATATTGTAAGAGGTGCTCTTGATTCAGCTGGCGTTGCTAATAGGATGCAAGGCAGATCAAAGTATGGTGCTAAAAGACCAAAAAAACAAGCAAAATAGGTGCGATAAGCTACGCTTATAAGTTTATGCGTTGGTTTTGCATTTTGCAAGCAGTGAAAGCTGCTTGAGTACCTATGATGTAAAAAAATATTAAGGAGGGAAGAAAAATGCCTAGAAAAGGACACATCTCTAAAAGAGATGTATTAGCGGATCCAGTCTATAATTCAAAAGTTGTAACAAAGCTCATCAATAATATAATGAAAGATGGAAAAAAAGGAATAGCACAAACAATCTGTTATGGTGCTTTTGATATAATATCGAATAAAACAGGAAAAGATCCCATTGAAGTTTTTGAAACTGCTATGTCTAATGTAATGCCAGTCCTTGAAGTCAAAGCGAGAAGAATAGGAGGAGCAAATTATCAAGTTCCTATAGAAGTTAGATCAGATAGAAGACAGACTTTAGGTATTAGATGGATTCTTATCTCTGCTAGAAAAAGAGGAGAAAAACGAATGATTGAAAGGTTAGCAGGAGAATTAATGGATGCTTCTAATAATACAGGTGGAGCAGTTAAGAAGAGAGAAGATACTCACAAAATGGCTGAAGCAAATAGAGCATTTTCTCATTATAAATATTAGTTAATAAGAATTACAAAACTGTTTTGGGTTTATCAAGACAGTTTTGTAAAAATTTATTTTATTTTTTATTTTTTTCTTTTTGAGAGGAGGAAGAATTTTGGCTAGAAAATATTCAATAGATAAGTTTAGGAATATTGGAATAATGGCTCATATAGATGCTGGTAAAACAACTACAACGGAGCGCATACTTTTTTATACTGGAAAAACTCATAAATTAGGTGAGACTCATGAAGGCGCTGCAACGATGGATTTCATGATTCAAGAACAAGAAAGAGGTATAACTATTACTTCTGCTGCTACTACATGTATGTGGAACGATCATGTTATAAATATAATTGACACACCTGGGCACGTAGACTTTACTGTAGAGGTGGAAAGGTCTTTGAGAGTGCTGGATGGAGCTGTTGCTGTGTTTTGTGCAAAAGGAGGAGTAGAACCTCAATCTGAAACTGTCTGGAGGCAAGCGAACAGATATAATGTGCCTAGAATAGCATATATTAACAAAATGGATATTTTAGGTGCTGACTTTTTCAGGGTCATAGGTATGATAAAAGAAAGATTAGGAGCAAATCCTGTACCTATTCAGCTTCCAATTGGTAAGGAGGATACTTTTCGTGGAGTACTTGATTTAGTTAGCAGCAGAGCGTTAATCTATGATGAAAAATTAGGTAAAGAAACTCACACTGAAGATGTTCCAAAAGATATGGTGGAATTGGCTGAAAGATATAGAGCTCAGTTAAAAGAAATAGCCGCAGATTTGGATGAAGAATTGACATTGAAATATCTTGAAGGAGAGGATATTACTAATGAGGAGATAGAAGCTGCTTTGAGAAAAGGAACAATTGAGAATAAAATTATTCCTGTTGTTTGTGGATCTTCTTATAAAAATAAAGGAGTTCAACCTATGCTCGATGCAGTAGTTAAATATCTCCCTTCACCTGTTGATATTCCATCAATAAAAGGTATTTCATTAAACACCGGTGAGGAAGTACAAAGGCATTCTACAGACGATGAACCTATGTCTACATTAGCTTTTAAGGTTTCAACAGATCCGTATATAGGCAAATTAACATTTATTAGAGTGTATTCAGGTGTTATAACAAGTGGTTCATATGTCTTAAATGCTTCAAAAAATAAGAAAGAGAGAATTGGAAGACTTGTTAAAATGCATGCTAATGCTAGAGAAGATGTAGATGAATTAAGAGCTGGTGATTTAGGTGCTGTTATAGGCTTAAAGGACACTACTACAGGAGATACCCTTTGTGATGAAAATAATGCAGTAATCTTAGAAAAGATGCAATTTCCTGAACCAGTTATTCATGTGGCTATAGAGCCTAAAACAAAAGCTAGCCAAGAGCGGATGGGATTATCACTTACAAAACTTGCAGAAGAGGACCCAACTTTTAAAACTTATACTGATCAAGAAACTGGTCAAGTAATTATCGCTGGTATGGGAGAGTTACATTTAGAGATAATAGTTGATAGGCTCCAAAGAGAATTCAAAGTCGAATGCAATGTTGGTAAGCCTCAAGTTGCTTATAAAGAGACTATTAAAAAAGCTGTTAAGACCGAAGGTAAGTTTGTGAGGCAATCTGGTGGACATGGACAATATGGTCATTGCTTTATAGA
This sequence comes from Oscillospiraceae bacterium, assembly GCA_009785875.1. Lineage (GTDB taxonomy): Bacteria > Bacillota > Clostridia > Clostridiales > Clostridiaceae > WQUF01. The sequence continues at coordinate 11,129 of WQUF01000255.1, forward strand.
ATTAATTCCAAATAAAGGAGATTATGTTTTTGAAAATGCTATAGTCGGTGGTGTCATCCCAAAAGAATACATTCCTGCTATTGATAGTGGAATTCAAGAAGCATCTGAGAGTGGTATAATTGGAGGATATCCAGTGATTAATTTTAAAGCTAAAGTGTATGATGGCTCTTATCATGATGTGGATTCATCTGAAATGGCATTTAAAATAGCCGGTTCTATTGCGTTTAAAGAGGGTATGAAAAAAGCAAACCCGGTACTACTTGAACCAATAATGAAAGTAGAAGTTACTGTTCCAGAAGAATATATGGGAGATGTTATAGGAGATATTAGTTCAAGGAGAGGAAAGATTGAAGGAGTTGAACCTCAATATAATTCTCAAGCTATTAGAGCATTTGTACCTCTTTCATCTATGTTTGGTTATGCAACTAGTTTGAGATCATATACTCAAGGAAGAGCAAGTTATTCTATGGAATTTGATCATTATGAGGAAGTTCCAAAAAGTATAGAAGAGCAAATCATAGGAAGTAAATGAATTATTTAGGAGGAAAAAATAATGGCAAAGGCAAAATTTGAAAGAACCAAACCCCATGTAAATGTAGGGACAATAGGACACGTAGATCATGGAAAGACGACATTAACAGCAGCAATA
>WQUF01000256.1 GCA_009785875.1 Oscillospiraceae bacterium
TAACATTATTCTGCATATTATTTTAAAAATGTGACAATGCATCCTAAATTACCGCAGCATTTAAGGAGGTGGCCCAAAGTTTAACTAAAACTTATATTTAATAACTCTTGAGAGGTGTACGACTATGGAATATGTTCAGAATTTATTAAATCAAATCATATCTAATACCCCTAAAATTATTGCTGCTATATTTTTATTTATTATAGCTCTTGTTGTAGCTAGTATTGTAAAAGCAATAATAGTTAAAGGTGGTAAAAAACTTGGACTTAATAAGTATACAGATAAAATTGGCTTAAAGAGCGATAAAGGCTCTCTAGATTTCATCGGCAGCCTGGCATTTTTTATAATTTTCATTTTATTTGTTCCAGGGATACTTGACTCTCTCAATATGAGATCTGTATCTGATCCAATTATGAAAATGATAGGATCAATTTTAGGGTATTTACCAAATATACTTGCAGCTATTTTAATCATTGTTATTGCTGTTTTTCTTGCAAAATTGGTAAAGAACATCATTGAGACTTTGCTTAAAAGGTTTAATGTAGATAAATTTCAATCTAAAATAGGAATTAAAGAGACATCTATATCTTTTTCAGAAGTGATTGCAAATTTTGCATATGCATTGATTCTTTTATTTGCCATTGTAGCAGCTTTAAAAGTGCTTAATATAAATACTATCTCGGATCCGGCACTTAACATTTTAAATATGATAATGGGTATAATTCCTCTGATTTTTGTAGCTGCTCTTTTGATATTTGCAGGAGTGTTCCTATCTAAAATAGCAGGGGATTTAATACATGCTATATTGAATAGAACTGGTTTAGATTATTTTATAGTAACTACTATGGGGAAAAGAGATGGAAAAGTCATAGATTTTTCTTGTCCAAAATTAATTGGCGATGTTGTAAGATATATAATAATTATCTTGTTTGTTATAGGAGCTTTAAGTGTAATTAAATTAGATATGTTGCAGAGCATTGGAACAAATGTTTTAGCTTTTATTCCTTCACTTTTAATTGCACTTTTAATGATGGCAGCTGGACTATTGTTCGGATCATGGCTTGAAGGCTTAATGATCAGTAAATTTAAAATTTCATCAACTTTAAGCAGCATTGTTAAGTACATAATTTATGCTATTGCTGCATTTATGATGTTAGGTCAACTTGGTATTGCTAAATTTATTGTAAATACATCATTTATAATGATACTGGGAGCCTTAGCTGTAGCTTTTGTAATTTCTTTCGGATTAGGTGGAAAAGATTTTGCTGAAAAGATGATTAAAAAAGCATCTAATAAGGTAATACCAGTAGTTTCAGTTAATCCAGCTTCAATACCCCAAACTCAAACTGTGGTTAATTCAGCTTCAATTCCCCAAACTCAAACTGTGGTTAATCCAGCTTCAATTTCCCGTACTCAAACTGTGTACTGGACAGATACTGGAAAATCATATCACTTAAAAAAAGATTGCTCAACACTTTCACATAGCACAAACATAAAGAGTGGTCCTTTCAGCAAGTGTACAAAAACCGATCCTTGTGATATATGTATTAAGCAATAAAAATTAGTGAAGTTTATTAGGAAAAGGGACTGTTGCAAAATGGCTGTTTATACGCTGAAGCGTATAAACAGCCATATGCAACAGCTCCTTAAAAAATGATTTCGAATAGTTTTATGATATTTGTGAATAAAAAGCATAATGCAATTCCTACTAAGGTTGGTACTATAAAGGAAATAAGCATCCATTTGATACTGCAGGTTTCTTTTTTTATGGTCAATAAAGTAGTGGAACATGGCCAGTGCATCAATGAAAAAAGCATGACGTTTATAGCCGTTACAAAGGTCCAGCCGTTATTTACCAATAACTCTTTTAAATTCATTAGATTATCCATTCCCATTATATTTCCTGTTGAAAGGTAGACCATTATGATAATCGGAAATACAATTTCATTTGCAGGGAATCCTAAAATAAATGCTGCTAGAATTGTGCCGTCGAGTCCAATGGATTTAGCAAATGGATCGAGGAATCCTATAAAGTGGTTTAAAATGCTCATATCACCTATATTGATATTTGCCATGAGCCATATTATTAGCCCTGCTGGAGCTGCTACAACTATAGCTCGCTTGAGTACAAATAAAGTGCGATCAAAAATGGACCTTACTATAACCTTTCCCATTTGAGGTCTTCTAAAAGGAGGTATCTCAAGGGTGAAAGAGGAAGGTAATCCTTTTAAAATAGTCTTTGATAAAATTCTGGATGTTAAAAATGTCATCCCTATTCCTAAAAGTATTATTGCAGTTAGAGAACAAGCTAAAATTACAGATTGCATTTTGTTATTTGAACCCATTATAAAGAACATGCTTATTAATGCAATTAATGTAGGAAATCGCCCATTGCAAGGTACAAAATTATTTGTGATGATGGCAATTAAGCGTTCCCTAGGGGAATCGATTATTCTGCAAGAGGCAACCCCAGCTGCATTGCAACCAAAACCCATGCACATGGTAAGAGCTTGTTTTCCGCATGCACAGCATTTTTTAAAACTGTGATCTAAATTAAATGCAATCCTAGGAAGATATCCAAAATCTTCAAGCAAAGTAAACAGAGGGAAGAAAATCGCCATGGGAGGTAACATAACAGAAACAACCCATTGGAGCACCCTGTATACCCCTAAAACCAGCATATCGGAGAGCCATTTTGGAGCCATTATATAATTCATAAAGATTAAAAGTTCATCCTGGATCCATAATAACCCTTTTGAAAGAAGCATAGAAGGATAATTAGCAAAGCTTATGGTAATCCAGAGTATAATAGCCAATAGGATCAGCATAATTGGTATGCCAGTGAATTTATTAGTTAATATTTCATCTATTTTTCTATCTCTATAGTTATAATCTGAATTTTGAAAAGAAATACAATTTTTGCTTATCTCTTCTGCTTTATTTATTAAGCTAAATACAAGTGAATCTCTTAATTTAATTTCTGAAATTGAAAAAGAACTTAATATGTCTTTTGCTTTTTTTATTGAGAGATTGACCTCTGTATCCTCATAAATTGACCATCCTAAATAATCATTTAAATCTTTTATAAAAGACTCGTCGCCCTCCAGCAGCCTTAATGATATCCATCTTGGATTTAAGCCTTTACACCTTTTATTGATTACAGGTTCAATGATTGAAATTGCGCTTTCGATTGGCTCAATGTAGCTTATTTTTATAATATCCTTATCATTGTTTTCAATATTTGATATTTCTTCTTTAAGTTCATCTAATCCAGATTTTCTTTTAGCATTAGTGCATACCACAGGTACACCTAAAAGCATTTCTAATTTTTTTAAATCTATGAATATTTTTTTCTTTTTAACTTCATCCATGAGATTAATGCAAACAACTACATTTGAAGTAATTTCCAGGGTTTGAAGCACTAAATTTAAATTTCGCTCTAGGCAAGTCCCATCACAAACTACCACGATGCAATTAGAATTTACATTATCTTCACCGAAGCAAATAAAATTTCTTGCAATTTCCTCTTCAGTAGAATGTGCCATGAGAGAATAGGTACCAGGGATATCTACTAAAATATATTTTTCATCATTAAATGTATAATATCCTTTAGCACTTTCCACTGTTTTTCCTGGCCAATTCCCAGTGTGCTGATTTAAGCCTGTTAATTGATTAAAAACAGTGCTCTTTCCAACGTTAGGATTGCCGGCTAATGCTATTATTTTATTATTTGTATCTGTCATTGAACAATCTCCACAAATATATTAGAAGAATCATCTTCTCTAATTGCAATTACTGCACCGCGTACTAAATATGCTGTTGGATCCCCTGATGGACCTTTATAAAGGCTTAAAATATTAGTGCCTTCGATTAATCCTATATCTAAAAGTCTCCTCCTAATGCTTCCTTTTGATGATAAATATTTGATTTTAACTGTTTTCCCAATGGGAGCTCTATTTAAAGAAATTATACGTTCATTCATAAAAATTGCTATCCTTTAATAATAATTAGTGTAGGGAAATCTTATCCTCCATTTATATTCTATGCATATTAATAAATATTGTTAAAAAAAATAATAAAAGCTTTGCTATAATAATTGCAAAGCTTAAATTTTAAAAAAACCCATATGATTCATGAAATTGTGAAAATGCATTTTCCCTTTTTCTGTGAATTTAAAGACTCCTGCATCTTGCAAAACCCTTAAAAACACTAATCCAGTTTCTTTTTTTAATATATTTATAATACCTTCTTTGGAATTTTTATTTCCATATTTGCTTAGGAGATCATTTGTCCAATCACTATATTCACCAAGCACTGCTGGGTCGAATTCAATTTTACCTTCGAGAACCTTTTCTATTTTTTTAAAATCCTCTGCAAGCCTTCCTGGTAAAATAGCAAGGCCCATCACTTCAATAAGCCCAATATTTTCTTTTTTAATGTGGTGCAAATCTTCATGAGGATGAAATATGCCATAAGGATATTCATCTGTTGTTCTATTATTCCTTAAAACGATATCAAATTCGTATTTACCATCTTTATTGATCCTTGAGATAGGGGTTACTGCATTATGAGGAATATTTTTTGTGTGAGAGATGATATCTACCTCTTCATCTGAATATTCTTTCCAAGAATCTAAAATTAAGCTTGCAAGTGATATGAGTTTTTCTTT
>WQUF01000257.1 GCA_009785875.1 Oscillospiraceae bacterium
GAAATTTTCATAGAAGATGAAGGATATAAAAATTTTAAAATAGAATTTACGAAGAGAATAGGCATAGAAAACACTGATGAAGCCAAAGATTTTCTTTACAGGATGATTTTATCTAATTAATGGGCATTCACCAATTTAATAGATTTTTCATAGTATAATACATCTATTATATATGGAGTGATTGTAATGCTATTTGCTCTAATATTAGCTGGAGGTAAGGGAACAAGGCTTTATCCACTTTCGCGCTCAAATAAGCCAAAACAGTTTTTAAAGATCATCAATAATAAAAGCTTTATAAGGAATACTATCGAAAGAATTACGCCTCTCATTGGGATTGACAATATATATATCATCACGAATAAAGATTATAAAAACTTGATCATAGAAGATATTCCTGAAATGAACGAAAAAAACATCATTACAGAACCTGACAATAAAGAGACAGCAACTTGCATAGCATATGCTGCGCTTAAGTTTTCAAAGATGGATAAAGATGCCCAAATGGTTGTACTGCCTTCAGATCATTTTATCGATAACAACGAACTTTTTTTAGATACTATATCATGTGGTATAGAAATTTGTGAAAGGAAAAGAGGTCTTGTGACAATTGGTGTCCCTCCTCTTAGACCTGAAACAGGATATGGATATATACAATTTGGTGAAAAAATTTCAAGCAAAATACCAGCCTTTAGAGTAGACAGATTTACTGAAAAACCTAATATTGAAATTGTCAAAGATTTTATATCTCGAGATAACTTTCTTTGGAATACAGGGATTTTTATTTGGAGGGCTGATACTTATTTAAGAGAATTAGAGAAATATCTTCCGAAAATGTATAAATGTTTGATAAAGATATACCAGTCTATAGGAGAAGAAGATGAAGAGGAAGTAATCAAAGAACAATATAGTAAAATAGATGGAATCTCAGTTGATTTTGGAATATTACAAAAGACCAGAAAAGCATATGTTATACGAGGTGGATTTAAATGGGATGATATTGGTAGCTTTTCATCCATAAGTAAATTTTTAAATTTCCACAATTCCAACTCATATATTGGAAATATATATTTAAACGAAAGCGAAAACTGTTCTTTCATTGGTGAAAAAAAGCTCATCATTGGTTTTGGTCTCAAGGATTTAGTCGTTGTGGATACAGGTGACGTGCTCCTCGTTATGGATAAAAACAGAGAACAGGAAGTAAAGCATCTAATCAACAATTTAAAAAACAATGAAGAGTTTAAAAAATATCTATAATCGTCTTAAAAACAGATGTATAATGATAATAATAAATTAAAATAGATAAAAGTAAATGCTTTTATCTATTTTATATGGAGAAGGAGGCACTATGTTTACAGTAAAGGGAATTCCAGCATCAGATGGCTACGCTATTGGAAAAGTTTTAATTAAGCTTGAAGTTAAAATATCAAAACAAGATAACTCTGAAGTAAATACAGAATCTGAACTTGAAAAATTAAATAAATCTCTCGCAATTTCAAAAGCTCAGCTGCAATCATTATACGAAAAGGCTTGTATCGAAGTTGGAGAAAAAAATGCTGCTATTTTTGAAAGCCATATCACATTTCTAGATGACCCAGAATTCATCGGTGAAATTGAAAGATCAATAAGAGAAAACAATATAACTGCTATCTCATCTATCGAATCTGTAACAAATGGTTTTGTAGCTATTTTTGAATCTATGGAAGACGAATATATGAGAGAAAGGGCAGCTGACATTAAAGACGTGTCTATAAGGATCATAAAAAATATTTTAGATATTAAACAAGAATTCATAATATCTAAAGAGAACACTGTAGTGGTCGCTCACGATCTATCGCCATCGGACACAGCACAAATGGATAAGAGCAAGATCATAGGTTTTGTAACAGATATAGGTGGAAAAACTTCTCATACTGCTATCATGGCTAGGACATTAGAACTACCTGCTATAGTTGGCACGACAAATGCAACAGAATTTGTAAAAGATGATGACACTATAATAGTAGATGGAATTAAAGGGGAAGCTTTTATAGATCCTCCAGAAGATTTAATAGATGAGTATATTATAAAGCAGAAATTATATAAAGAAGAAAAAGAAAAGTTAAAATCCCTTAAAAACTTGAGTTTATCCTATAAAGATAATAGAAAAATACTCTTAGCTGGCAATATCGGTGAGCCAAACGATGTAGATAAGGTTTTAGAAAACGGAGGAGAAGCCATAGGACTTTTTAGAACAGAATTTTTATACATGAACAGGGATTCCATGCCAACTGAAGATGAGCAATTCGAAGCTTATAAAGCAGTGCTCACTAAAATGGAAAATAGACCTGTGGTAATCAGGACTCTGGATATTGGTGGAGATAAACAGCTCCCTTATCTTGAAATGCCTCAAGAGATGAACCCATTTTTAGGATATAGGGCCATTAGACTTTGCCTCGACAAAACTTACATATTTAAAACTCAACTGAGAGCTCTTTTAAGAGCATCATTATATGGAAACCTGGCAATAATGTTTCCAATGATATCTTCATTAGATCAGGTTGAAAAGGCAAAATCCATACTAGATGAATGTAAAAATGAATTGCAGAATGAGAATAAAGAATTTAATAGTAAAATTGAGGTCGGCATAATGGTTGAAATACCTTCTTCTGCTTTAATTGCTGAAGAAATAGCTCCTCATGTTGATTTCTTCAGCATTGGAACCAACGACTTGACTCAATATACATTGGCTGTGGACAGAGGAAATGAAAATATATCATATCTCTATGATTCAATGCACCCTGCTGTTTTAAAACTAATAAAAATGACCATAGATGCAGCTCATAAGTACGGAAAGTGGTGTGGGATGTGTGGAGAACTTGCTGGTGATCCGGCTGCTATTGAAACACTAGTCTCTTATGAATTAGATGAATTCTCCATGAGTGCTTCTTCTATCTTAAAAGCAAAGAAGAAGATTTTCGAAATTTTAGATAAATAATGAATTAAAGCCAATCACAAAGGTTTGGCTTTTTATTTTTTAATATTCAATAAAAACATTAACCAAATGTAGATGAATGGCATATGAATAAACTATAGATGCAACATGTAGAAATTGATGTAGATTTATCAAAATAATTATCAAACGCTTTTTGTAATAAATCTGGTGAAGAGCCTATAACCTTTATTAAGATTTAATTTTAGGAGTTAATCATGAAAAAGTTGCCCTATATCATCATCGACATTATAACTACTGCCATTGCAATAGATGCCCTTTTAAGGTCTGCAATACTTCCATTATGGATGCAATATACCTTTATCATTTTGTTAGTAATTGCAAGGATATTTTTTTATGTATTTAATTATATTAACGATAAAAAGAATAAACCTATGAAATCCAGGGAAGAAATGATCAAAATAGGCATACAAATAATCCAAAATACAAAACGTTCCATAGTTTTATTTGGAGGAGATTTAAGCTGGACTGATGATTATATTGATGATTTAAAGTCAATAATAATCAATGGCAAATATTGCGAAATAGTCTTCCCTAAAACTAAACTCACATTGCAAAATTTACAGATGAAGAAGCACCTGCAAGACCTCACGAATATTGGAGCAAAAATATACTTTACAGAATATGATTTAGGCTTAAGATGTATAATATCCGATTATAATTCAGACAATAGAGATGATTATATACTCTTTATTGCAGACAGATTAAAAATAGAAAGCAAAGCTAAATATCTAGCAAAAAAATACACATTTCACGATGCTGAAACCATATGCAATTCATTTCTTAAATTTTATGAGATTAGCAAGACCATTTGGCATGATTATACTATAGGCTAAACTTAACATCAGATTTTAAAAAATAATACACTTAAGTTTGGAGGAGTTATGAATATAATTAATAATTCTTTATTTGAAAAAAAGACATTTAAAAATGAAGAAATAAAGCTCGCATTTAGAGATTTTAAACTTTCTAAAAATAAGCCACTAATAATTGAAATAAGCGGATCACCTAATTCCGGCAAAACATCTGCTATACATGCAATTGAAAAAATAGTAAAGCAGCAAGGTATTAAAGTTAAGATAATATATGAAGCAGCCACAAAATGCAGACTAAAAGATAAACTCAGCATAGATTTCAATATATGGACAGCTAATTTAACCATAAACTCTATCCTTGAAGCATTGAACAATTCCTATGATATGATCATATGCGAAAGGGGTTTCTTTGACTGCTTATGCTGGCTTGAATTTCATACTAAAAACAGCAATATCCCGTTTAATTCCATAGAAGAAATCTACAATTTTTATAAAAGCAAAAAATGGTTTGAAAATATAGATTTCATATATGTTATGACCTGCAGCCCTGAAGCTTCAATAAAAAGAGAATATTTAGATGGATTAACAGAGGTATCTGGCACAATAGTGAATAAAAAAGTGCTATCCATAATAGACGAATCAATATTAGCTACAATTGAAAAAAACAAAGAAGACTTAAAAAATATTTATATGCTGGATACCACATTCCTTGATCAAATATCCATAAATAGAACCATAGTCTCTTCTATTTTAAGCGAACTGCAAAAGACAATCGCAAGCTAAATTTTTTACTTTAAAGCCATCTACTTTATTACTAAATAGATGGCTTTAGCAACTATTATAAAATATTCATCTTAATTAA
>WQUF01000258.1 GCA_009785875.1 Oscillospiraceae bacterium
GCGGAGCATCATATAAAAGTTCAAAGCTGCATTCACCAAAAAGCTCAAAAAAAATTTTTTTCATCATTAGCCCTAAGAAAAGGCGATTTGAAAAAGCAAAATTTGCTGCATTATGAGTAAGAGCCCAAAAATCATCTAAAGACTCCTTTAATTTTTCTGAATACACAAGTGGATAGACTCCATTTTCTGGATGTTTTAAATTTTTAGGATATGCTTTTTTTACAATCTCTAAAGTATGAATGCTGCTATTTTTTCCGATGCTTAATGAGCCAGAATGGATCATGATAACAGTATGGTAGCGTTTTATTCCCCAAGCGTTTGCAATACCTTTATCTATTACATTTATTACTTTTTGAACCTCTACAAAGTGATTTCCTCCACCGATTGTTCCGACTTGCATGTCATAGGATAACCCTTCTGTACCAATATAGCTCTCAAGGCCAATTGTTTTATCTGTAATATATGAACCATTTTCAGAGACATTATATAAATCTTTCTCCTCTTGATTTACGTCGTAATATTTCCAAATGCCTTTTCCTTTCCCATGTTTATTGGTTTCAAGAAGCCCCATCAATCCATTCCTAAGCATGGCTTCCCTCTGGATTTTATCCATCCCGATACCTCGTCCACCTTCAAAAAAGACATACCTGATTTTTGACTCTAATTCTTGTAGCTTTGATTTTACAATTTCGCTATCTAGATCTGTCACATAAAGCCTCATACCGCAATTAATATCGCTTCCCATGGCTTGCGGAATTATAAAACCTTTAGTTAAAATAACAGTTCCAATTGGTATGGATGATCCTCTGTGAAAATCGGGAGTTATAGCGACTTCTTGGAGTTTTGAATTTAAATCTCCAAAATAATTTGGCATTGAAGCTTTTAATGTTTCCAAAGTATTTTCTATGGTAAGAAATTCCTTCAGCTGATCTATAGCATTTTTCTCGAATATAATTTTATCGTTTTTAATAAAGTTAATAATTTATACCTCCTATATTTTTCTTCTTTAATTATATTTATTATTTGATTTTGTGTCTACTTTTTCGTATAAAATCATACTATATAACAAGGAAAATATTTACTTTATTGACTTTATTGACAAGTCTAAATGTTTAAACTATAATGTAACAAATATTAAATTATTCTTTAATATCAGCAGTTTGCAGCTATGTTACTATTAGACACACTCTATAGATGCTAAGTCTACAAGTCTAAAGGGGGTGACTTATGAGGGTGTTAATTTTTCCAACTGATACAGGAGAAGGACACAATTGTGCTTCAAAAGCTGTGAAAGAGCATCTAGATGCTGAAGGGGTAGATACGATGATCATAGATGTCCTGGATACTGATGGTCAGAAATCAGATGTTGTATCTAAGCTATACGAAGGTACTGTCAATCATGTACCTGGTCTTTTCGGTGCACTTTATGGTTTTGCAGAGCATATAAGCTCAAACAAGAGGCATTCACCAATCTATTATCTCAATACACTATATGGTAAATCACTTCTAAAGGTGATAAATGAATTACGACCGCAAGTGATCGTTTGTCCGCACATGTTCAGTGCTCACGCAGTTACGAGGCTTATTGAAAAATATGATCTTGATATACCTACTGTAGGGATTATAACTGATTATACTTGTAGCCCATTTTGGGAAGAGACACTGCTCAATCGCTATGTTGTAGCTCATCAAGTTGTTGCTGACGAATGTGTCTCCAAAGGAATGGACAAAGATAAATTGATACCCCTTGGGATTCCAGTGAGTTCAAAATTTAAGGTAAGGCTCACTAAAGAAGAGGCACGCACAGTATTTGGAATTCAAAAGGAAAAGGTCTTTGCCATCATGGGGGGCAGCATGGGATATGGAAAGATACCAGAATTAGCGGCTGAGCTTGTTCGGAGAGTGCCTGATGCGCAAGTTTTGGCTGTGTGTGGTCGAAATGAGTTGGTTTATAAAAAAACAAAGGAAATAAGAGGAGTGACGGCTCTCAGGTACATAGACAATATCGATACAGTAATGGATGCAGCTGATGTCCTACTGACGAAACCAGGTGGCCTTTCCACAACAGAAGCTATGACTAAGCGTATACCTCTGGTTATTACTCTGCCTATTCCTGGGGGTGAAGTGAGAAACTCCGCTGTTATCACGAAGTTAGGTATGGCTGTATCAGCTACTACGATGAAAGATGCAGCTGATGCAGCATGTGCACTTCTTATGGATCAAATAGCGCAAGATAAAATGATAGCTGCACAAAAGAAGAACTGCAGTCAATCTGCAGCAGAGGATACTTCTAAATTGATCATAGAAATGGGATCATATGGGGAGGTGAGATTATGCTCTTGTGTGTAATTATGACAGTGGTTGGCTTTTTATCTGGGTCGATTATGTTTTCATATCTTTTACCCAAATATGTGCGTAAAGTTGACATCAGACATGACAGCGAAGACGGGAATCCAGGCAGCATGAATGCAATCATTGCGGTAGGTCCACTCTTAGGGATATTTTGTATGACCCTTGACGTGTTAAAGGCATTTATACCTGTTTTTATTTCAGTATCATTCCTGGATGTATCAGGATACTATCTGATTCCGGTAATGGTGGCACCAGTATTAGGACATGCATTCTCTCCGTTTTTAAGCTTTAGGGGAGGCAAGGCAGTTTCGGTGGCATTTGGTTCACTCTTAGGAGCAATTAATATCAGTATGGCATTATTTATACTTATTATTATTATGGTATTTTTTAGATTTATTGTTGTGTTAAATCCCGATTCCATCAAGGTGATAACTGTATTCTCACTGGCAGGCATCATAGTATTGATCTTTGAACCTCTTGCTCCGATAAAAATAGCCATGATCATAATCGGTTTAGTGGTCTGTGGAAAACACTTGGCTAATCCAAATAGTGGTGAAATCAGTGTGGCTATTGGTCCATTTAAAATTACTCATAAAGTAAGAAATTTAGAATCTAAAAAAAAGACATAACCCAGTGCCTTAGTGGCTAGTGGCTAGCCACTAGCCACTAATGTATGTATTTTTTGTTAAAATTATTAAGTTTTTGTAAAAATTGTTAAGTTAATGTTAAATAATAGCAGTAATTATTTACAAAATTAATTAATTATTAGTACAATAATATATGTAATATGTGCACTATATTACTAGATATAAAAAAGGGAGAGTAAAAAAATGAAAAAAAACAAAATCTTAACTAGTTTACTTCTGACTGCTGTTTTATCTACTGGTTTCACTGGAGCTTCTATGATTGCAAGTGCTAATGATCCTGCATCTATTGCTTATGCTTATACTACATACAAATACCAAACACCTTTGATGAATGGTATAGAAGTTACTCAGATTCAGCAAATATTGAATGGCTTAGGTTATAATTGTGGAAATGTTGATGGTTATTATGGAAAAAATGTTGAGGATGCTGTTAAGAAATTTCAAAAGGACAATGAATTAACTGTAGACGGTATATGCGGAAACAACACTTGGACTACTTTATTAGCGCAGGTTAAAGCTGTACAAGTTAAGCTAAATACATTAGGATTTAATTGTGGAACAGCAGATGGGCATTTTGGCACTAGCACTATAAATGCACTTAAACAATTCCAGAAGAGTAGTAATATAAAGGAAACTGGAATATGCGATACTACTACAAAGGATAAATTATTAAATGCAAATATCAACGAAAATGGCAATGCTAATGGCAATGGTAATGGTAATAGCAATGGTAATAGTAATGGCAATGCTAATGGTAATGGCAATGCTAATGGTAATGGCAATGCTAATGGTAATAGTAATAGTAATGGCAATGCTAATGGTAATAGTAATGGCAATGATAACAGCAATGCTAATGGCAACAATAATGCTAATGATAACGCTAATGCAAATGATAATGCAAACAATAACAGCAATGCAAATAATAATACAAATGATAACGCAAACAATAATGCGAATACAAACAATAATGCTGTCTCAAATAAAAACAATAATACAAGTACAAACAATAATGTTGTTTCAACTACAAACAACAATTCAACGTCAAACATAAACATAATAATAAATAATAATAATTCGAATACAACAAGCAAATCAAGCAACGTAACAAGTAAACCAAGCAATACAACAATTAAACCAAGCAATACAACAATTAAACCAAGCAATACAACAATTAAACCAAGCAATACAACAATTAAGCCAAGCAATACAACAAGTAAACCAAGCAACATGACAAGTAAACCAAGCAATACAACATGTAATACAACAAGCAAAAATAATACTACTAGTAAAATTAAAAAATAATTAATTACTATAATTGCGGTTTGATTCAATAGATCAAACCGCTTTTTATACATTACTCTTTTCTAATACCTCGACTATTTATATAAAGCAAAAATCCGAATCTTTCGCTTGTGATTCTCACATTTGTAAAGTTCGGATTTAAACTATAGTGCGATTGACGGGACTTGAACCCGTATGGTTGCCCACACGCCCCTCAAACGTGCGCGTCTGCCAGTTTCGCCACAATCGCATATTATTTTAACAAGTTCATTATACTAGAAAAATTATGTTTTGACAACATTTATTTTTGAAATGCTGAGTATTGTGTGACCATAATTAAATAAGGTGGCGAGATGAATTACATTC
>WQUF01000259.1 GCA_009785875.1 Oscillospiraceae bacterium
AAGATGATAGATTCCGAAGCGTACCCTGCATTCTGTTAGGCAAAACTGATCCTATGATGCTTCAAGGCTTGATAATAGCCAGTAATTTAAAATATCGAAAAGTATCTTTAGAAGACCGAATAAAATCAATATTTATTTTAGATACTATTTTATCTAAAAACAAAAAATATCGTAACGAATACAATATCGCTGAGGTCATTGCGCAAAAAACTGGTGTAACAAGGAATACTGTGAATAATTATTTAGCATTGAGAGGATTATCAGATACAGCAATGGATTTGGTGAATAAAGGGCATTTAAATTTAACAATTGCAAGGATGTTAGCTCGTGTATCCCATGAAAAACAGGATGATATAATAAATACACTAGAAGAAAATATAAATGATTTCAACAAGGTCAGGTCTCTTACTTCAAAGACTTACCCTCAAAGCTGTATGAAAGATGAGAAGACAGGAAAGATGGTACCTTTAACCTGGGAACTTCATTTGGAGAGTGCTAAGAGAGCGGTTGAGGAAAAGACCACAATTAAGATAACTGTAGTAGCAGAACTTGTAGGGGAACTACTTAATAAAATATTTGGAGTAAAAGATGAATATATGAAATTAAATCAAATTAAAAATGGAAATAAATATATGAAAATAAACGTAGTGGATAGGCACATGAGGCAATACTTGAATAGAGGCTTTATTAGCCAGAATATCTATGATAAAGCTGTTCCTAAAAAAGATCCTAAAGGAGAAGATTTATTGAAGACGTTAGGACTTTAATAATTAAAAAATATGTAGGAAATTTTTATATAAGCTTAATCAAATTAAAACTCAATATAACCGTTGATACACCTGGCTTTCAAGAAAATAGCTTAGGCTTGGTTGGTTTATGTAAAATTAAATACATGGTTAAATAAAAACTATATAATGGTTATAATAAACTTATAATAGCGTGCAAACATACTTTAATCAGGTAAATTTATACATATAGTGGGGTAATGGTACTAAGGTAAATTTTTGCTTAACTTTAAGACTTTCATGCGTTGACTAATCAACTAGTAACCGATCTAAATAATGTTCATAATGAATAAATATGTGCGCTTAGCACATATTTATTCATTATGCAACAGTCCCTTTATACAACAGTCCCTTTATAAGAAAATTGTTCATTGTTACAATATTCAATTTTCACTGTTCATTATTATTTATGCTTCTTTAAAAAAAACTTTAAATGCCCTATAAGTCTCAAATAAATCGGCTTTAGAGATAATCTCACATGGAGAATGCATAGATAAAACAGCTACACCGGCATCCAAAACATGCACATTATAAGCTGCTAAGATATAAGAGATAGTCCCACCACCACCTTGATCCACCTTTCCTAATTCAGCAGTTTGGTAAGTGACACCATTATCATCCATCATCCTTCTAATCTCTGCAATAAACTCAGGATTTGCATCATTTGCACCTCTTTTTCCTCTTGCTCCTGTATACTTTGAAATTGCAATCCCTCTTCCAAAATATGCGGAATTATTCTTTTCAAAAACATTTGCAAAAGTTGGATCAAATGCAGCAGTCACATCTGCAGAGATCATTTTAGAATTTGCTAAAGCTCTTCTAAGTTTAAGGTCATTGTATTCTTCCATGTTATTTATGATTTCAGCCACAGCATTTTCAAAGAATAAAGAGTTCATACTGGTAGCTCCAACGCTTCCTATCTCCTCTTTATCCACTATTAAATTCACTGCCGTCTTTTTAAGATTTTCTGCATGGATTATTGCTGAGAATCCAGCATATGCGCATACTCTATCGTCATGACCATATCCCATTATCATGCTCTTATCCATACCTAAGTCGCGAGCACGTCCAGCTGGAACTGCTTCAAATTCTGATGATACAAAATCCTCTTCTTCCATACCGATCTTTTCTTTTAATATATTCAGCACTCTATCTTTTACGCTGTATTTATATTTTTCTGTTTCACAAGGTATGTTTCCAATCAAAAGATTCAAATCTTCTCCTTCTACGATTTCATTTGCCTTTTTGCCCATCTGTGTAGCAGAAAGATGAATTGGAAGATCTGTGAAGCAAAAGACTGGATCAGATTCATCTTCTCCAATGACTACATTTATTTTTTCACCATTTTTTAAAACTACTACACCGTGCAATGCAAGTGGAGTTGTCACCCATTGATATTTTTTTATTCCTCCATAGTAATGAGTTTTAAAAAGCGCAAAATTACCATCTTCATAGAGTGGATTTTGCTTTAAATCAGATCTTGGGCAATCTATATGTGAACCTAAAATATTCATACCATCTGTTAAAGAGCTATCTCCGATAACAAACATTGCGAAAGCTTTTCCCATATTATTTACATATAATTTGTCTCCTGCTTTTATCTTTCTATCTTCTTTTAATATATCGTTTAGGTCCTCGTATCCTTTGTCTTTAGCTTCAGCAATAAGGAATGTAGTACATTCTCTTTCAGTCTTGGAATTTGAAATAAAATCTTCATATTTTCCTGCAAAATCTTCTACTTCTTTTAAATCTTCATCGGTATATTTTAACCATGCATTTTTATTTTTTATATTCTCCATATTTTCCCTCCAATTATAAATACCTCATTAATTATAAACACAAGTATAATTTCTTTAAATAACTATACTTTTATACTACTTCATATTAAAAATTGCGTTAAGAACCTCTCGAACATATATACCTAAAAACATATTCAAATTTACAAAAAAGAGTAATTGCACCATAGATATATGGACTTGAAGAATATACAGAGTACTACTCATAACTTACAAAATGTTCTATAGTTTTTGAAATATTATCAATTTTCTCCTTTATGAAAGTCGGATAGATTACCAATCCCTTCATTTCGTCAATCGTAACCCATTTGAGCAAAACGGCACAATTATCCTTATGAGACTCAAAATAATTATCGGGTATATCTGCTTCATTTTTTAGGGATATTAGGTAATAGAAAGCTATTGTATGAGCGTTTTTATTTCCCCATTTCCAAAAAGTTTCTTCTACCCAAATAAGTCGAGAACATAAAATATCTGCTCCAGTTTCTTCCTTATATTCTCTAATAAGTGCTTCTTCTGAAGTTTCGCCAATCTTTACATGACCACCAGGTAAAGCATATTCTGTTCCATCTTTATCCCTTTGAACAAGTATTTTGCCATTTCGTAAAAGGACACCTGTCGTCCTATAATTGCAAATACTATTTTCATCAGAAAACAACCAATCTTTTCTCATCTTATTACCTCTAATATTTTATACGATTATTTGCCATGTACAGTTTACCACATGATCAGCAGCCTTTTCAATATTTACAAAAAACAAAAATACAGCTGCTAAATAACACCTGTATTGTGTAAAATAAAAAAAGCGGAAAACGGGACTCGAACCCGCGACGTTCACCTTGGCAAGGTGACGCTCTACCACTGAGCCACTTCCGCTAATTTAAAGTGCAGGTGAAGGGACTCGAACCCCCACGCCGGAGGCGCTAGATCCTAAGTCTAGTGCGTCTGCCAATTCCGCCACACCTGCATATTAAGTTTTAATGACTCACCGGGGAATCGAACCCCGGACGCCATGATTAAAAGTCATGTGCTCTACCAACTGAGCTAGTGAATCAAACTGGGATGGCAGGATTCGAACCTGCGGATGCAGGAGTCAAAGTCCTGTGCCTTACCGCTTGGCGACATCCCAATAGAGGGTGAATGATGGGACTCGAACCCACGACAACCAGATCCACAATCTGGCGCTCTACCAACTGAACTACATTCACCATATAGAACGTGCCTTAAGAGACTCGAACTCCCGACCCACGGCTTAGAAGGCCGTTGCTCTATCCAGCTGAGCTAAAGGCACTCATAAAGCGGGTGAAGGGAATCGAACCCTCGTAACTAGCTTGGAAGGCTAGCACTCTACCATTGAGTTACACCCGCATAAATATTAAAAACTAATTTAAAATTAAATGGTCGGGGTGACAGGGTTTGAACCTGCGACCTCATGGTCCCAAACCACGCGCGCTCCCATCTGCGCCACACCCCGATTTTACTAAAGTAACTTAGTATTTAAGTAACAATGTTTATTTTACCACGTCTTTTTATCTTTAGTCAACACTTTTTTAAAAATTATATTTCTTTTATTTTATATGTAATTTCACATTTTTCGATGGTAAGCATACAATATGTCTTTTTATTAGTATATCGAGGATCTCCAAGGCTTCCAGGATTGATAAACAATGTATTGTCTATTATATCATGAAATACCTTATGAGTATGCCCAAAGAGTACCACATCTATTTCTTCACTCATAGCTTTGTATTTAATATTTAAAAGGCTAAATTTTACATTATATCTATGACCATGAGTGATGAGAAATTTTTTACCGCAAATATTCGTAATTACTTCCTCAGAATCCTTACCTCCAAAATCGCAATTCCCCTTTACCCCAATAAACCTGCCATTATAATATTTTCTTATATACTCTCCATCAGAAACATAATCTCCAAGGTGAATTATTGCATCCACACCTTTCACCTTTTCTAAAAATAATTTTATATCAGCTAAATCTCCATGTGTATCACTTAATACCGCTATTTCCATCTTTTCCCTCTAAATAAGAATCTATCTTTATTTTTAGCTTTCGAAGTGCATCACTTCTATGGCTGATTTCGTTCTTTTCAGCAAAAGTCATCTCTGCAAATGTCTTATTTTTTTCAGGATAAAACATCACCGGGTCATATCCAAATCCATTTTCACCTTTTGGCTCTCTTAAAATTCTTCCCCACACTTCACCTTCCAAAGCGAAGCATGTATTTTCATCTAATATGCAACAAATAGCGCACACAAACCTTCCGCATCTATCGTCACCAAGAGCATCATCTAATTTATTGAGAAGTTTTTCCATATTCTTCTTGTCATCGTGGTTGGATGCATATCTTGCAGAATATATGCCAGGTTCATTATTTAAATATGGAACCTCTAGCCCTGAATCATCAGCGATAACCCAATACTTTTTATTAAGCTGAAATATTTTTTTTGCCTTAATCAAAGCATTTTCACAAAAACTATCTCCATTTTCAAGTATATCCTCAAAAAATCCTATCTGCTTTAGATTTAAAAATTCAAATCTTTCTTTCCCTAAAATATGTTCAATTTCCTTTATCTTGTTTTCATTGTTTGTTGCCAATATAACCTTTATTTTCTCCAATTCTAATTGCATCTTTCCCAAGCAAATCCCTTTCTAATAGAATTATATCTTTAGTCCCCTCTAAAGCCAATTCAAATAATCTATCTTTTTCTAAAATAGTAAATGGCCTTTCTTCTCCTGTGCCTTGAATTTCAATGATAGAATCATCATCAGTCATTACAATGTTCATATCCACGTTAGCTTTAGAATCCTCATAATAGTTTAAGTCCAAATAAATCTGATTTCCAACTATCCCTACGCTAACTGCAGATACAAAATTTTTAACAGGATAAACTTCAAAATGGTTTGTATGATCGAGATTATTTATCGCATCTACAAGCGCAATAAACGATCCAATTATGGATGCACAGCGTGTGCCTCCATCAGCCTGAATAACATCACAATCTATCCATATAGTTTTCTCGCCAATTACTTTAAGGTCGATGACACTTCTAAGTGCCCTCCCGATCAATCTTTGTATTTCTGTGGATCTACCATCGATTTTTCCCTTTGAAATATCCCTTTGTTTCCTCATTATGGTTGAACTTGGAAGCATGTTGTATTCAGCTGTGAGCCAGCCCTCTTGACTACCTTTTAGAAATGGTGGAACTTTATCTTCGATCATAACAGTACAAACAACTTTAGTATCGCCTTGTTCAATAAATACAGACCCTAATGCATACTTTGTAAAACTCCTGATAATATGAATCTTTCTAAGTTCATTTTTTTGTCTTCCATCAATTCTCATATTTACACCTCGATTAAAATAATTTATATATCTCATCCTTTTCATTATACAAAACTGTATTTTTTAAACCGTTAAGCCACATGCACTGCCCTTCTTTTCTTACTTTGCCCACTATAGTGCTTTCTATATTTTTTTCATTCAGGGCTCTTTTAATATTGTCCCCATCTTTTGCCACAATTAACATGCTGCCAGAAGAAATTAATCGAAGCGGATCAAGTTTAAAAAATTCGCATAGCTTTTTTGTTTCATTTGAAATGGGCATCTTATCTTCCCACACTTCAAAGCCCAAATTTAAGACAAATGCCATCTCACATAATGCCCCTAAAACCCCTCCTTCTGTTATATCGTGCATATAACATGCGCCATTTTTTTTAGCTATCATTCCATCCTTAACAACGCTTATAAAATTAATATATTCATTAACATCATCAAGTTCCATTTTACTCAATACTTTTTCACTTTTTTCTTTAAAATCATTGACTAAAATATAACTTCCTTCGATGCATAGCTTTTTTGTTACTATTATATCAAATCCATCTCTTACATCATACTTTTTCAATAGATTATCCTTCTTTATTTTCCCTATTGAAAAAACAGATAAAACAATGGAATTTACAGATGAGGTGACCTCTGTATGCCCACCGATTATCTGAACATTTAATTTTTCAGCTTCCTCCTTCATTTCCTTCATGATGAGCTCTATAGTTTCAATTTTTACATACAAAGGAACTAATAATATTGCCATTAGTGCTACTGGTTCTGCTCCTTCTGTAGCAATATCATTGCAATTTATATGCACTGCAAGCT
Source organism: Oscillospiraceae bacterium (assembly GCA_009785875.1). Taxonomy (GTDB): domain Bacteria; phylum Bacillota; class Clostridia; order Clostridiales; family Clostridiaceae; genus WQUF01. The sequence continues at coordinate 6,754 of WQUF01000259.1, forward strand.
TCCCTATATTCTCACAAGCCGCAGTAATAGGATCGCAAGATAGAACGCAAACTTCATCTCCAAAATCGATCATAGCACAATCTACTCCAATTTCAGCACCTTGAATAATGTCTTTCCTAACATCTGATTTTATATATTCAATTATTTTTCCGAGATCTTCTTTATTTATTTTACCTTTTTGCATAATTACCTCCATATGTATCATAGATAGTGAAGCTTTTAAATATATTTATATATATGAACTTTATATTAAGGCGGTGAATAATATTGAACTACATTGGACCATTCCTAAGAGTAAATGTACTGAAACTTGATAACATGCTCTATCAATTATTTTATCTATCTAAAGAATCATTTAGACATATTTTACTTAATTCAAAATGCGGAATTCAAATGAATCATAAAGAGATAAATAACAAATCATTTAATAATGATAATAACACATTTAGATCCATTTCTCCACTTCTTGCTATTTATAAAAAAGCAAGTCCAGTACTTGAAAGTCACAACAATAAACTTTTTTGGAGAGAAGAAAAATTTAAAAAAGAAATACTCGTTAAAAGCAATGGACTACTGTGTTACAACTTGCTAAAATTATATACTCTAGCTAAGCAAATAATAAATAATGAAGAAGATAAGAAACTAAATGAATTCTACTTGCTGCTTGCAGAAAAGCAATTAGTATTTTTCATCAATAACTTGAGAAACTCTGAAGGTTATTTTGTAGATAAGGTTCAAGAAAGCAGTGAAGACGTGACATTAAAACAAAAAGACTATAAAATTAAATTTTCTGATCAATTGATAATCATGAATTGCTGCTATCTATTACACTTGCAAAAAGAAAATGAAGAAGATTTCAGAAATTTTGCTTTAGATATTTTCCAGGTATTTATAGATAATAAGGAACATCTATATTCTGAAAGTAAAGAGGAATTGCTGCTTTGTGCCCATTTTCTAAAAGACTTTAGTAAAATGTCAAATCACCCTGTAGCTAAATTTGTGCTGGTGGATTTAATAGAATTGCTCCTTGAAAAATCTGAATCTTTAGATATTGTTGAATTTAACAATAAATATAGCTTTTATTCATCCATGTTCATACTGCTAAATGATCTACCTATAACAGATGAAATAGAAAAATTTAATTTATTTAAGACAAAAGCTATTAAGAGCGTACTTGGCGATTTAGAGGTTGGAAAAGGAATAGTGAATAGCCAAATGAATTCAAAAGAGATCGAATATAATTCAGATGATATTATGAATTTAATAATCGCCTTAATGCTTTACTGCAAAAATGATTCGTCTTCTGAAATAAATGCCCTTGTTAAAGATGTATATAGAAGATATATAATATCTTCAGGAATTATACTCAGCTGGCCGGATACACCAGATATCAATAATCCTGAAAGGTATCGCAGTTTTTCTAAAAAATCTGAAGATATTTTAGATGAACAATATTTTAAATTAAATTCATTTCCATCTCCAGAAGATAGCCTTTTAGCTCCAGTATTTGTTAAAGATTTAGAATATAACATTAAAAAACAAAAATTTAAAGAAGGAAATTCGTCATTTGATTCGTATAAAAACATGTATATCTTTTATTTAATTTTTAACAATTTAGGCGATGAGTATTTAAAATTTCATATTAAAAAATAATATTAAAATCTCTAAGTAGAAATCTTCATCTACTTAGAGATTTAATTCATAAATCAAACCTCAATACTCCCATTCTATCTAAGAACAGATTATTATCTTGATTTTTTATGCATAAAAACTTATCTTCATAGCCTAATATTGTAGTCACATAACTACCTTTTAAAATGTCCTGACAATTTTTTATTTCTTCAACATTATCCATGGAATTAATAGCTTTTAATAAGCTTGCATCAAACTGAGAATTTGAAAATCCGAAATAATTCTGATCAGAACCAGTTTGCCAACTTTCTAAATAGCTTATTTCATCGAGAAAATCAGGGGAAATCTCTAAAAGTGCCATTTGATAATTTGAATCCAAAAGGTCTTTATCATCATTAAAATACTTGATGTCTAAATCGATATTATAGCGATCTTTTAAAAGCTTTTTTAATAGTTCCATAAAATTATTGCTATCATTAGTGTCTTTCAAAAGCACATTTAAAGATTTTATATCATAAATTGAGTCTATAACAGATTGGGATGAGTTTATTGTATCCACTGTATTTACCATTTTAGTAAAGCTTAGATTTTTAAGCGTCAGATCTCCATTTTTAGCATTTTCTATGGCATCAATAATAGCTTTTCTAACATTTTGATGTTTAACAGAATCATTTTTTAAGTTGAAGTTTAATGTGTAAAAATTTTCAGTGCTTGCTTTATCTAAATATTGCTCATCATTTAACCTGCTCTGTTCGCTTTTAGGTACATCCAGCATAGCATCCACATTATTTAAATCAAACATAGCCATAGCGTGTTCACTTAAAGTCTTTTCATATATTATTTCGTTTTTATTGATTGAATATTTGCCATTATATTTATCATTTTTTATTAAATTTATCATATTATTAGATATGCTATTAATTCTATAAGGACCTGAATAGACAATTTTATCATAATTATTCATCCAATCGCTACCACAAAGTGAGACATCCTTTATAAAAAAAACAGGGTTTGACAATATTCCTAAAAAAGAGCTATTTATACTATTTAAATTAAATTCTATATTTTTATTATCGATGACGTTAATAGCAATATTATCTATTTTACCAGTTTTAAGATATTCCTTTACACCAAATATTGGCTGAAGCATATTTTTATATTTTATATCGATTAACTTTGATTGCAAAAAACTAATAAAGAAGTCTTTTATGGATTTTGCATCGATGATCTCTCCGTTTGAAAAATATAAGTTATCGTTCAATGTAAATTTAAATTTTAACCCATTATCTAAAACTTCCCAAGATTTGCAGAGTGCTGGAACTATAGTACCATTTACATCGTATTTAACAAGTCCATTAAACAGCATATATGATAATTCTGAGCCGGAAACATCTTTAAGCCCTTCATTATTTAAATCGCTTGGGAAAGAGCTTGTTGTGACAATAAAAGCATCTTGAGATTTTCCTATAGTACTGGTATCATTTCTTTCTATACAAGAGGAAAAAATTAAAGCTGCTAGAAAAATGATCAAAAGTCTAAATAAAAATTTTTTCACAGCATTCACCTTACACCTTCATATACTATGCTTAAAAAATTAAAAAGTTCATTACCTTTATTTATATTATTTACATTAAATTTTTATTTAATCAATTAATCATTAATAAATAATGCAGTACCGATGATAACATTTATAACTGACGCTTTACTAGCAGAAGCACCTCTTTTGAAACATCCAAATAAAAAAACACTCTATCTTCTTAATCATAATATGCTAAAAAGTGTAAAGTGTTATTTATTTTATATAATCTATATTTCAATTTAATTCTTTTCACTGTATACTCTTTATATGGTGGTGAATATTATAATGTATAAACATATAATATGGGATTTTGATGGAACTCTTTTCGATACTTATCCTGTGATGGCAAGTGTATTTCAAAAGAAACTAATCGAGTTAAATATAGATGAAACTGTAGACGAAGTAATGTCATATATGAAAGTATCTATGACCTATGCAATTGACCATTATAAAGAGAAGTATAATATTGATGATGAATTTATAAATGATTATATTATTAAGAGTGAAGAAGAAGAGTTCAAATATTGCAAACCCTTTGACGGCATATACTATATATGTAAAATCATTTACAATCATGGATTTAAAAATTATTTATACACTCACAGAGATATATCATCTATAGATTTTTTAAAGAAATTTGATTTGTATAAATATTTTTCTGATTTTATCACTTACGAAGATAGATTTAAAAGAAAACCAGATCCAGAGGCTCTAAATTTTCTCATAAAAAAGCACAACATAGATCTAAAAGAAGCTCTAATGATTGGAGATAGGGATATAGACGTTCTTTCTGCTAAAAATGCATGTATAGATTCTTGTTTTTTTTCTGATAAAACGCAGAGAAGCACTCTTTCCAATTATAATATAGATAAATTTCATGATTTATTACCTATTATAGGAATTCCATTATAAATCTAGGTGATCATATGCTAAAGACCATTTTTAGACCATTTATTTTCATTGGTAAGCTCATAAATTACATAACAGTCAACCTGGTAAAATTCACAAATTTAATAACCAGCTTCATCCTTCTGATAATGATGATCCTCATATCTGTTTTATATTATATAGATAAGACTTATACTGGTGGATATTACGCAGGTATCATAGTAAGATTCATATTTACTGGAAGCATAGACTGGTTTTTCAGGTTCAGCAATTTCATCGAGGACAATGCTTACTTAGCAATATTCACATTTATTATCGTTCTCTTATTTCTCTTCATGTTGAGGCATATATTTAAAAAAGTCCTTACAAAAGATAGTAAAAAAAATAATTCATTTACGAATATAATATTCTTAATCATAAATATTTTTTTAAATTTCATAACACTCATGACAATATGCGTGTTCTTGTTAAACTTGATGGTCACAAGATATGTAAATCTCACAACAGGGAAAAACGAAGATCTTGAACTTTCAGGTTTTCTCGTTAAGGTGGATTATATAAAAGAGCAGATAGAATCTGACAGGCAAATGACTTCCCTAGCATTGAATAAAATAATGTACGATATTGATAGTGATCCAAACTATTTTGAGTCTATGACTTTGGAAGACCATATAAAAATATGCGAAGAAATAAACCATCTCATAGATATTCAAGGCGGACCTCTTACACAGGATGAACATTATTTGAGAAATAAATTAAATTATGCTCCTTTAAGTTTAGATGATATGCTTCTTGAAATTAAAAACAAAAATACTTTAAACTGGCAGCTAATGCCTCCAAGAGATTCAGCTTTGCATATGTTTGGCTTAGATGGAGAATACAATGTCAAATTCGTCTCTGGAAATGGCATGTTTGAAGCTGTTTACGATAAAAATGGAGTTCTCTTAAATGAAGATAACGATCCAATCAACATGGGTACTTACAATTATGCAAACCCAACTACAGATGTAAAAAAACATTCAATTTACGATGTTGCTCCTTATTATATATGGGGAAATACTAAAAATTCAAGACCTGCTCTTAAACCAGATGCTTTAACAAATTTAGATAAATTTTATAAAAATAAAGATGCAACTAATAAGTATGAAAAGATTAAAAGCTTGTGCGAAGGAAATTATTTAATTTCAAACCATAAATAGAAAATCCTCACCGTGAGTATTTTTCCTCACGGTGAGGAAATTTCTTAAAAGTGAGGATTTTTTATTAAACTGCTCTACTTATTTTAGTATCTGGATCCTCGCTATTATATACATCATCATCTACTTGCTTCATAAACCTTCCAGCAACAAGTCCTGATACCATAGATCCACTTACATTTACAGCTGTTCTTCCCATATCGATTAGAGGTTCTATCGAAATGAGAACTCCGGCTAATGCAACAGGAAGTCCTAATGCAGATAATACCATTAAGGAAGCTATTGTAGCTCCACCGCCAACTCCAGCAATACCAAATGAGCTTATTGCTGATATAATAGCAACTTGAAGAATAAACCCAATATTTAAAGGATTTCCGCCTTGAGCATAAACTATCATTACTGCAAGCATTGCAGGATAAACACCCGCTCAGCCATTTTGTCCAATAGATGTCCCAAATGTGGCAGCAAAATTTGAAATCCCTTCAGAAAGCCCTAATTTGCTCTTTAAAGCATTGATTGTAAGTGGTAGTGTTCCAGCACTTGTCCTAGATGTAAACGCAAAAGAAAGAGCTGGCCAAGCCTTTTTAAAGTATTTTGAAGGCTTAAATTTGAATGCAATCAATATGATCACATGAACAACTAAAACTAATATCAATGCTAAATAAGATGCTAATATGAACTTGATGAGAGTTACAATCGCATTAAAGTCAGTAGTTGCAATTGTTTTAGTCATAATGGCAAGTATTCCATAAGGTGTAAGCTCTAAGATCATATCCACCAGCTTAAATATTACACCATGCAAAACAGTTACTCCATCTCTAAACTTATCAAATAGAGACCTTTTGCTATTCTTAATTCCTAAAGCCGCAATACCTAAAAGCGATGTAAATACAACAGTTGCGAGTGTTGGAGAATTTCCTTGTCCTGACATTGAAGCAAACGGATTTGTAGGGAATAATTGCAATATTTGATTTGGAACTGTTCCCTTATCTTGATTTTGCTGATCTAAAGCTTCACCTCTGCTTTGTTCACTAGTCCCTTGTGTGATTTGATTTGCATTCAGACCAAATCCAATTGAAGTTCCAGCACCTATTATAGCAGAAACAAATGTCGTTGCTAAGAGTATTCCTATTACTATAAGGCTCATCTTTAAGATACCTTTTGCAGTATCGAGGTTTAAGATTGCAACTAGTATGGATATCATGATAAGTGGCATGGTAATCATTTTCAAAAGAGATACATATCCAGATCCAACGATGTTCATCCAACCAGTAGAAAAACGAATTACATCTGAAAAATTAGAATTTTTAAAAATGATTTGAATGAGTGCGCCAAAAACGATTCCAATGCCAAGTCCAGTAAGTACTCGTGCACTGAACGAATACTTTTTCTTTTGCATATAGAACAGCAAAGATAAAAGACCGATAAAGACAATAAGAGTTAAAATTGTGAGAAAAATAGACATAAAATTCCTCCTTATCTTAATATATTATGATATATTTAATCATACTATATTATTATATGTTTATCAATTGCTTTTATTACTAAATAAAACTCTCGTTATCCTTTCGTCAAAAACTACCACAAATAAATTGCTTCCAATTCCAGATCTATTTTGAAATTTTATATCAGACATCTTTATGGTTTTTCTGTTTCCTTTATTTGTTATCAATGTAATATTGCCTTTAATCTCATAAGAGAGAAAGCAAGAAATGATTTTATCATCTTCTAACTTAAATTTATGGAAAACAGCACTAAAGCCACACTCTTTAAATTCGCTTAAACTGGTCCTTTTAACAAATCCCCTACAAGTTACAGATATTAGGCTGATTTCCTCTTCATAACTTGAAATTGAAAATATGCTGATGATCTCTACATCTTTTTCTAAAGAAAGAAGCTTTTCCACGCTAACTTCATCTGTATTTTGTATTATATAAGAAGGAAATTTATAAATAATTCCTTTAGAATCACAGAGGAGAATAGTAGCTAAAGAATCAGTCTTTACAATTTTTTTATCACTATACTCTGCACTATGAACCTTAATCTTATCCCCTATTAACTCAATTCCAAATTCTTTATAATCATCTTCATCTGAAAACTCAAAATCAGAAATAGAATTTAATCTAGATACTTTTATCAGCTCGAAGCCCAAAATATTTCTCTCCATAGGTTCTAAGACAGGTTCTTTTACATTAAACTTAAGCCCTAAATTAGTCTTAAGAGTTAAATTTTTTGCCTCATTATTTCTTTCTTTAACCTTGACGGATACAAGTTCATCATTTTCTCTCAATTTTATCCCCAGGATCTTAGTATAAGAAGTGGAGAATTTAATGAGCGGTACCTTTTTAAACATACCTAATGATGTGATAAAATATAAATCACTATTATCATTAAAATCGCTTATAGAAAAAGCAGCTACATAAGATTCATCCTTTAAATCGCTTCTTATTATCTCATCGATCTTATTTCCTCTTTCTTTCCATTTAAATTCTGAAATATCTTTAACCTTTAATTGATACATATTTCCCTTTGAAGTAAAGACAATTATAGTATCTTTCGTATTGCATTGAAACAGGAATCTATTAAAATCCCCCTCCCTGTACTCAATATCGGAAGCATTAGCACTAGTCCTGTTGTAAGATTTTAATGGAACCCTCTTGATATAACCTTCATTAGACATAGTGACTATCACATCTTCGTCTACAATAAACTCATCTGCATCAAGAGTTATATCATCTTCTTCAATAATTCTCGTCATCCTAGGACTATCATACTTTTCTTTAATCTCAAGGAGTTCCTTCTTTATCACCTTCAATAATTCTTTATCTTCTTTTAATATCTTTTCAAGCTTTGCAATTTTCTTTGCTAATTCATCATACTCTTTCTGAAATATTTTAATCTCAAGGCCTGTCAATCTATAGAGCATCAATTCTAAAATCGCATTTGTCTGTATTTCTGTAAAGGAAAATTTTTTAATCAAGTTTTCAAAAGCATCTTTTCTAGATTTGCTCTCCCTGATAGTCTTTAAAACTTCATCTAAAACTCCAATGGCTTTAATGAATCCTTCCACAATGTGAAATCTTCTCTTTGCATTTTCCAGCTCCTTAGTGGTCCTCCTGGTTATAACTTCTTTCTGATGCTCTATATAATATTCTAATATCTCCTTAAGCGTTAAAGTCTTAGGTTTGCCATTTACTATTGCAACCATGTTAAAAGGAATATTTATCTGCAAATCGGTTTTTTTATAAAGATATTTCAATACCCTTTGGCATTCATCTTCGGTTGCGCTCTTCTTAAATTCTATGACGGCTCTAACGCCTTCCCTATCCGATTCGTCTCTAATATCAGAAATAGGCTCTAATATCTTTTGAGATTTTTTCTCCTGTGTCATGGTAGAGATCGACTGAAGTATCCTTGCTTTAGATTTTCTATATGTAAACTCTGTAATAACGATTCCCAATCTACCGTTTTCAAGCTTTTCTATGGAAGCTTTAGCCCTTTGACAGACCTTCCCTTCACCAGTTTCATAAGCATTTAAAATAGAACTACGCCCTATTACAATGCCTCCAGTAGGCAAATCCGGTGCCTTAATATATTTCATCAATTCCTCAGTGGTGATATCTTTATTATCAATAAGTGCTATCGTGCCATCTATAGTCTCACCTAAATTATGGGGTGGAATATTCGTAGCAAGGCCGACTGCTATGCCAAAAGAACCATTGACTAAAAGATTTGGATACCTAGAAGGAAGGACAACAGGTTCTTTTTCTGTGCCTGAATAATTATCCACCATATCCACAACTTCCTTATCGATATCTCGAATGAGTTCCATAGATATTGGAGTCAATCTAGCCTCAGTATATCTCATAGCTGCTGCGTTGTCGCCGTCTTCACTTCCCCAATTTCCCTGGCCATCTATTAAAGGCATTCTAGTAGAAAATTTTTGAGCCAAAATAACCATAGCATCATAGACAGAGGTGTCACCGTGAGGATGAAACTTACCTAAAACATCCCCTACTATCCTTGCAGATTTATAATAAGGGCGGTCAAAAAAAGCCTTTAAGAGATAAGCCCCATATATAATCCTTCTATGAACAGGTTTAAGCCCATCCCTAACATCAGGGAGGGCTCTATCTCTTGCAACTTCCACTGCATAAGGAAGATAATTATCAGGCATCACCTCATCAAAAGGAACTTGAACGATATTATTATCCACTGGTATTTTATTTGATACTTTCTTCATTCCAAGCCTCATCTTTCTTTCTGTGTAACACTTGAATCCTTAGATATAAAATAATTACTTATACGCGTTTCAAATATTTTGTTTGAAACAACAACTTTATTATTTTCTTTTCTCATATAACCTAACATACACCCAAGTTTTATAATAGGTTTATCGATATTAAAATTTTCATGCATACCTAAAATTAAAATAGAGTATAAAAAATCATAAAGTTCTTTATAGGTCTCAAAGTTTTTTACTAGATCATCAAACAAAGTATATTCATTTGTTGTTGTTATTTTAACGGCTTCAAGAATAGTTTCTTCTGACCAATCCTTATTTAATTTTTCGTCAATTATTTTGCAGATATTTGAAACCAAAAATGGATACCCACTTGTATAATCATAAATTTCCTGTGAAATCAACTCAGTATCCATGGGTATATCATTTTCACTTAAATAATCTTTAAGCATTGATTCTATATCTCTTGAGCTAAATGACATATCAATATTAAATTCTGCAGCTATATTCCATGGGGAATTATACATCTTTTCTTCAGTATCAAGAAGTGAATAAGAGCCTTCTTTTATCATTTTAAATTTTATATTTTTAATGTCATATACTCCTGCTAAGATTACACTATGAAATGTATAATCTTTTCCCGACTTTCTTGCTAAGTATTTAGATCTCAACATGCTTAAAAAATCTAAAAACACTTGATTATTGCTTGTTTTATCGACTTCATCGATCATTAAAACTATTTTTTGGTCTTTACACATTTTAGTAATATGATAACTTAATTCTGCAAAATCACTTACATCTTTGTTAAACCAAGCTTCTTTGTATTCATCTGAGATATTTGCTAAAAAAAGCGAATTCCTAACAAATTCCATAAATCTTAAACAGAAATTCTCTTCAGTTTCAAAACTTTTACTTCCTATTCCTTCAAAGGTGATTGATGCAACAATATATTCATCTTTTAAAATTTGTTCAAGGCAAAGTAAAGTAGTAGTTTTTCCATATTGTCTAGGACAGTTTATTACAAAGTATTTCCTTAAGTTGATGAGTTCTATTATCTTTTTAAGTTTGTCATCTATATTTACCATATAGTCTTCTGATGGTATACATAACCCTTCAATATTAAATTTTCGCATAACATACTCCTTTCACATAAAATATTTTCTTCATAGTTGGCACCGTGTCAAGAACTACTGTTCACTATTACAATATTCATTATTCAATATTCATTACTACAATTCATTATTCAATATTCACTGCAGAATTCTAAAGGCACTTTAGAATTCTGCATACTTGTACATATACTTTCGTCTAGGTTCAACAACATCTCCCATCAAAAGGGAAACCATCTTTTCAGCCTTAGCAGCATCTTCAATAGTGATCTGAATTAAATTCCTGGTTTCAGGGTTCATAGTGGTCTCCCAAAGCTGTTCCGGATTCATCTCACCCAAGCCTTTATATCTTTGTATTAAACAATTTTTCCCCATCTTCTTCTTAGCTCTTTCCAAATCAAAATCATTATAAACATAAATTTCATTTTTTTTCCCATCCTTATAAACTTTATAAAGAGGAGGCTGAGCTAAATATAGATGCCCATTTGCGATTAATGATCTCATATACCTAAAAATATAAGTCATCCAAAGGGTTTTTATATGATATCCGTCCACATCAGCATCGCTTAATATTATTATTTTATTATATTTTAAATCATCTTCCTTATAATTATCTAAAATACCGGTGCCGATTGCAGAAGAAAATATCTTCAATTCCTCGCTGCCAATAACGCTTTCTATACCCTGCTTTTCTGTATTCATTATCTTTCCACGAGAAGGCATTATAGTCTGAAATCTCCTATCTCTCGCTTGCTTTGCAGATCCCCCGGCAGAATCACCCTCCACTACGATTATTTCACAAATAGAAGGATCCTTTAATGTACAAACCGATACCTTACCTGCAAGAGGAGCAAGACCCTTTCCAACTTTCTTTTTTTCGGCATCGTTTATTTTTTTAATCTTTTCCCGTATAGATGCGGCTTGTATAGCATTATTTATTATCATCGTAGCTATTTCTTTGTTATCCTCGATCCATCCGCAAAGCTTGGTGTAAGTAAGATCGTTGATTGCAGTATATGCTTCCTGATTTCCAAGCTTTGTCTTAGTCTGCCCCTCAAAAATGGGGTTTGTTATCTTGATCTTTAGTATGGCGCATATGCCTTCCCTTAAATCGTCTCCTTCAAATTCACTGTCCTTTTCTTTAACTAAATTAAGCTTCTTTGCCCATTCCTTAAATGCCCTGGTCATCCCAAGTTTAAATCCAGATTCATGAGTACCTGCTTCCTTTGTCGGGATATTATTCACATAGCTTAGTATATGCTCAGTGGTAGAATCTGTGAATTGAATGCAAGCTTCACCATAGATATAAATTCCATTTAGCTCCCTCTCACCTTCAAATTGAATAGGTTTTTCGTGAAGCACTTCTCTAGATTCATTTAGATAATCTATAAAATCTAAAAGCCCTCTTTCTGAATAATATTTTTTTTGGAAAGGCTCTTCTCCTCTATTATCATATAAAATAAGCGTAATCCCTTTATTCTGAAAAGCAAGCTCCTGAAGCCTTTCATCTATAATATCAACTTTAAATTCGATACTAGAAAAAACCTCATCATCAGGCATAAAAGTAACTATTGTACCAGTGTCTTCACAAGTCCCAATTTCTAATAGTTTTGTCACAGGAACACCAGGCATATTCCTTTTATATTTTTTATCATAAGAGTATTCAAATCTCTGCCTATATTTTTTCCCATCTACATGGACTTCAACGACGACCCACTTGCTAAGGGCATTTACTACAGCAGCTCCTACTCCATGAAGCCCCCCTGATGTTTTATAAAAATTATTATTAAATTTTCCTCCTGTGTGAAGCTCTGTGTATACCATCTCAACACCAGAAATTTTTTTAACTGGATGTATACCAATGGGAATACCTCTACCATTATCCTGTATTGTAACCGATCCATCTTTATTCAATGTGATCATTGCTTCACATCCAAATCCATTTGTAATCTCATCTATAGAATTATCAAGAACTTCCCATATTAAATGATGCAATCCTTTGGAACCAGTTGTGCCTATATACATTCCAGGTCTCATCCTAACAGGCTCCAATTTTTCTAATGAAGTCAGAGAGTTCACATCATAGCTTATACTATTAACTTTAATTTCAGTGCTATCCATTGTCATTCCTCCAAACTTTCACAATTCTTAAGAATTATAACATAAAGCTATAATGACCACAATGAAAAAATAGCTGTTTAAAGTAAGTAATATATATGTTAAAATTAATTTAAACTCTGCATTATAATTTCCCAAAGCAATCATTTATATTAATTCATTATATTTAAAATATTCCCCAAAATAAATTAGAGGTGATAATTGTGCCATTAAAACTTATTACAGATTCAGGTTGTGATTTCCCCTATTCCTATATAAAAGAAAATAACATGGGTTACCTTGGAGTATATACAAAACTAGATGGAAAAGAATTTGAAGATGATTTAGGTAAAACATTTTCATATAAAGACTTTTTTGGTGCCATGAGAAATGGGTCAAAACCTACAACCTCTCTAATAACTTCTCAAAGGTTTTACGAGCTCTTTGAAGAAACTATTAAAGAAGGGTATTCAATTTTATATATCGGTTTATCTACTGGGCTTACAAATACTGTTTTTAATGCTAACTTTGCAAAAAATGATATCTTAGAAAAATATCCAAATGCTAACATCACAATAGTAGATTCTAAAGCTGCATCGGCAGGATTTGCACTTTGTGTTTATATTGCAAATGAAATGATCAAAAAAGGAAAGAATGCCATTGAAATAGCTTCTTACCTTGAAAAAAATGTCGATAGAATCAGCCATTTCTTTACTGTGGACGATTTAGTCTATTTAAAAAGAGGAGGAAGAGTTTCATCCACAAGTGCTGTGGTGGGAAGTCTTTTAAATATTAAACCTGTCCTTTATGTTAACCCTGAAGGAAAGCTAGTGCCTCTTTTAAAAGTAAAGGGAAGGAAAAAAGCCATACATACTTTGTGCGACTTGACTTTAAAATACATAGAATCTCCAGAGGATCAAACTTTATTTATATGCCATGCCGATTGCGAAGATGAAGCAAATCTCCTTAAAAGTTTAGTCCAGGAAAAATTAAAAGTTAAAGATATCATAATATCTCAATTGGGTGCTACAATTGGAACACATGCAGGTCCTGGCACTCTTGTAATAACTTTTTTAGGTAAAAATAGAGAATTTGTAATTAAAAATACTAAATAAAATTAGGAGGGTTTTATGGAATATTTAATAGGAATAGATATTGGTACTTCTGGAACAAAGACTGTATTGTTTGATACACCAGGAAATGCTCTTTTCTCCCATACAGTAGAATATCCACTATATCAGCCAAAAAATGGATGGGCGGAGCAAGATCCAAATGATTGGTGGAATGCCACTGTATTAGGCATAAGAGCAGTTATTTCCAAAGTAAATATAGATTCTATAAGAGGAATAGGGCTTTCAGGTCAAATGCACGGACTTGTTATGCTGGATGAAAATGATGATGTTCTTAGGCAATCGATAATTTGGTGCGATCAAAGGACTCAAAATGAGTGCATTGAAATAACAGACAAAGTCGGAGAAAAGAGAATCATAGAAATCACAGCTAATCCTGCGCTAACAGGTTTTACAGCTTCTAAAATACTATGGGTTAGAAATAACGAAAGAGAAATCTATGATAAATGCAAAAAAATCCTGCTTCCTAAAGATTATATAAGATTTAAACTTACTGGTGAATATGCTACAGAAGTTTCAGATGCTTCTGGAATGCAGCTTTTAGACGTACCAAACCGCAGATGGTCCGATGAAGTATTGGATAAATTAGAAATCGATAAAAATCTTTTAGGAAAAGTCTATGAATCCTGCGAAGTTACAGGTGAAATTAATGAGGAAGCATCAAAATTAACAGGTCTTAAAAAAGGAACCATCGTAGTTGGAGGTGCTGGAGATAATGCAGCGGCTGCAATTGGATGTGGTGTCTGTAAACCTTCTAAAGCATTCGTAACCATAGGATCATCAGGAGTTGTTTATGCTCATACTGATGATGTGATCATAGACCCTAAAGGAAGGGTACATACATTTTGTTCCAGCGTCAAAGGAAAATGGCACGTTATGGGAGTGACTCAGGCTGCTGGACTTTCTTTAAAATGGTTCAGGGATAATTTTTGCTGCAGTGAAATTGAAATTGCCAAATTGTTAGATGAAGATTGCTACTCATTTATGACAAGAGAAGCGGAAAAGTCTCCAATTGGATCTAATAAACTGGTATATTTGCCTTATTTGATGGGAGAAAGGACTCCTCACTTAGATCCTTTTTGCAGAGGTGTATTCTTTGGTCTAAGCTCAATACATAAAAAGAACGACATGATCAGATCCATTATGGAAGGAGTATCTTTTTCTCAAAGAGATAGCTTGACTATATTATCAGAAATGGGAATTTCAATAAATGACATGGTGGCTTGTGGTGGTGGCAGCAAAAGCGAATTTTGGAGAGAGATGCTCTCTGATATCTTGAGATGCAATGTTAAGACTGTAATTTCAGAAGAAGGTCCTGCTCTTGGAGTAGCATTACTTGCTTCAGTTGGAGCTGGAATTTATAAGACTATAGAAGAAGCATGTGAAGTATGCATAAAATTTAATCCTTCTATTGAGCCTAATTTGCAAAACGCTGAAAAATATGATGCATTTTATGAAATTTATAAAGAGCTTTATCCTAGTTTAAAGAAAACTTTTTCTGATCTTCAGAAACTATAGTATTAACTTTATTAACTTATTTTTTAGCATGTTTTTCTCACGTGAGAATAATTAGCTTGTTATTTAGCATATTATTCTCATGTGAGAATAATTAGCTTATCTTTTAGTATGTTTTTCTCACGTGAGAATAATTAGCTCATTGGATTATCATATGAAAAAGCATTTAAAAAAGCAAAGTTGGAATGCTTAAAAAATGATCTATTAATTGATTATCTTAATAGAAAGGAGTTTGCTGATATGTATACCGAAATATATACTATCGAACAGGAAATACAAGATGCTAAAGAAGGGGAAAGAAAAGCAAGAGAGGAATTAGATGCTGTAAAGAAAGCTGCAAAAGAAGCTGCAAAAGAAGCCGCAAAAGAAGCTGAAATAAAAAGTAAAAATGAAATGGCAAGAAATTTGCTTCTCATAGGTATGGATATGATAGATATTATGAAAGTTACAAGTTTACAAAAGTCTGAAATCATTCAGCTTAAAGAGGATTTAGATACATTAAATGTAAAGAATTGATATTGTATTAAAAACCACCTATCAACATTTTTGATTGATAAGTGGTTTTCTATAGTTAAGCCACTACTTGTTTTATTGAGAAGGTACTGAATAAGCAAACGGAATCAAATCTTTTACTCCTACTTTTTTCAAGCCTTCATCTGTTTTAACAATAACAAATCCGCTTGGCATATACGTATAAAGCAGTTGTCTGCAATTCCCACATGATGGATATACCTCTTTAGATAAATCAAACATGATTTCACCTCCAAAAATAAAATACCCTAAGTCCTATAAAGAAGAATAATTATCAAAGTATCCTGATACAATTACAACAGGAGTTCCCTTATCACCGCTACCACTTACTAAATCGCATAAACTACCCACTAAATCGGTTATTTGCCTTGGAGTTGTTCCTTCTGATTCCATATTCCCAACTAAGGATTGATTTTTTCCTCTTATATAATTCGTAAGTTCTCTATTTAGATCGTCTCCCTTTAACCCTTTAAATTTCGTGTCAGCTAAATATTTAAGCTTTAATTCATTTGGAGTTCCTTTAAGCCCATCTGTATACCCTGGAGATACAACAGGATCTGCAAGTTCCCATATTTTCTCAATAGGATCTTTAAAAGCACCATCTCCATAGATCATGACGTTTATATCCTTACCTGTTTCCTTATCGATTTTAGACTTTACATTATCAACAAATTCTTTACAATTTCTTGGAAATAA